>NZ_PNDI01000049.1:0-21220 GCF_005887465.1 Pseudoalteromonas sp. S1610
CCCGAACCCCGAACCCCGCAATTAAGCTATTAGTTTCTCCGCAAGGTTGAGTTCCATTGTGGCTTTTAATAAACGGTATAAGTTAATTGATGCGTCTATTTCTTCTTTACGGTTGGTTAAGCTTTCAATATTTAAACCCAGTGGCACACCTAAGTGCGCACAGCTTTTTAAAATTGAATCGAGATTTTCGCGGCAAATACGCACCGATTCGCTTAATGTATTTTCCGAATCAAGCATGCGCCATTTAGTTGCCTCTGGCACTGAGATGCCTAGCCACTGCATAAACTCCAAGGTTTTTTCACCACCACAAGGCGTAAAGGTTAATATAATCCGATTAGGTGTCAGGCCTTGTGCTTTGCATGTGCGCGCGTAACTGGTTATTAAATCTATAGTTGCTTGTGCGTTGTACACGGCTTGAGAGATAAAAAACTGGCACCCTTGTGCTGTTTTTTCTATTAAGCGTTGGTGCTCGTTGCGCTTATTGGCATGGCGCTCAGCAATGGTAACGCCACCTAAAAAGAAGTCATCTGACTGCTCTGCCAATGTTTTGTAGGCATTGGGTAAGCTCAGCTTTATATCGCCCGCTGATGATGGGCTACCCACTAGCACCACGTTTTTTAAATCGTAGTCATTTTTAGTTTCATCTAACCACGCTTTAAACTCACTCACACCGCGCTGAGCTACACTTTTATAAGTAATTACATCAAGATCAGATAAGCCTCGTAAGAGTTGACTGTACTCGCGCGGATCAACTGTTTGCTTAAATGCAAATGGACGCGCTTGCTCTGTACGGCTGCTTTCATCTTGAATGTCATAAATAATTACGCCGTCATATTCAATTTCGTGTAAACGGCCTAATAACTTTTCGGCAATGACTGTTAATTGCGCTTTATCAGTCCCAATTTTTGGCGGTGTTGTGCCAATTAGGTAAACACCTTGGTTGGTGTCCTGTATTTTTTCTTGAAGTGATAAAGCCATAATCCCCATTCCAGCTTAATTTGTGATGATGGATTTAATATAGCAGCCATTTAGACGTCTAGATAGATTTATTTATTGAAAGTTTCTCAATTAACGTGAATTATTTTCATAGTTAAACCAAGTTACCAGCAATAACTGACACAGTTGTTTACATAATTAATAGGCTTAGGGCTCTTATATTTAATTACTTTACGGCATACTTAGTTTGGTAAATGTTTTAAAAATTGCTCAATTTAAAAAGGGATAACAATGAAATTTAAATTATTGGCAACTAGCCTAGCGGTATCGCTGGCCTTAACCGGTTGTGCTATGCAGCAAAGTCAAAACACGCAAACAGCAGCTCAACAAGAACAAGTTAATAAAGCAGATGAGCGTGTTTTTTCACAAGATTACCTAATAGAAGAGCTAGATAACGGCCTACGTGTGATGGTAGTTAAAACCGATTACCCAGATGTAGTATCGCTACAAATACCTGTATCTGTTGGCTCGCGTAATGAAGTGGAAGCGGGTAAAACTGGTTTTGCTCACTTTTTTGAACACATGATGTTTAAAGGCTCTGAAAAGTTTCCGCAAGATGTGTATTCAGATATTTTAAAAAATTCAGGGGTTGATAACCGCGCCTACACAACTAACGATTACACTAACTACCACTTAAATTTTTCAAAACAACACCTTGATAAAGTGCTCGAGATTGAAGCTGATATTTTTCAAAACTTAAGCTACACCGAAGAACAATTTAGAACGGAAGCGCTAACGGTTAAAGGCGAGTACTTAAAAAATAACGCCAGTCCAATTCGTAAATTATTAAGTGCGGTACGCCAAGAAGCGTTCGAAAAACATACCTATAAACACACTACAATGGGCTTTTTTGAAGACATTGAAGCTATGCCAGATCAAATGGCCTACGGTAAAGAGTTTTTTGATAAGTTTTATAAGCCTGAATATGTATCGCTTGTGATTGTTGGTGATGTTGATCCAAAAGAGACCATGGCGATGGTTAAAAAACACTGGGGTAACTGGCAAAAAGGCGACTATGTTGCTGATATTCCAAAAGAGCCAACTCAACAAGCGCCAAAATATGTGCATGAGCAAAACGAAGGATTACCTGGTCACTGGTTACTTGTGTCGTATAAAGGCGCTGCATGGGAGCCTCAGAAAAAAGACAGAGCCGCATTAGATTTACTCTCGCAGCTTTATTTTTCGAGCAATTCAGATATTTACCAAGAGCTGATAGTAGAAAAGCAAATCGCGAGTCAAATGTTTACCTATAACCCAGAGACAAAAGATCCAGGGTTACTGCATGTATTTGTAAAAGTTGAAAATGCCGATGATTTAGCCACAGTGCGTGATGCCATTAACCGTACTTATGCTAAAGCACGCACTGAGTTGGTGGATAGCCAAAAACTCAGCGATTTAAAGTCTAACCTTAAATACAGTTTTATAAATGGTTTAGATTCGTCGCAAGCAATTGCCTCTACACTTGCCAGCTATATGCATTTTGAGCGCGATCCTGAGGTAATTAATCAGCTGTATAAATCGGCAGACAATATCACTAGCGAAGATATTAGAGCCGTTGCAAATAAGTATTTTGTTGATAATGCCCGCACCACAATTACTATGTCGGCACTTGATAAAGCCCCTGGTTTTGAACAAGAAAGCGATTTAAATGCATTGGTAGCAAAATATCAGCAAGTACCGAGTAAGCCAATCTTTAAAGTGCTTGATAAAACTAATAGCTCGCCGTTAATCGATATTAACTTATTATTTAATACCGGTGCCGCTGCCGATCCGCAGGGTAAAAAAGGCGTAGCGGCTTTAACTGCCGCAATGCTGGCGCAAGGTGGCTCAACCTCAATGAGTTACAAAGATATTAAAAAGGCAATGTACCCACTGGCGGGTAGCTTTGGTTATCAAATAGATAAAGAAATGCTGTCGTTCCAAGGGCGTATTCATAAAGATAATGCTGCTCAGTGGTATGCCTTAGTGAGTGAGCAGCTGTTAAGCCCAGGCTTTAGAGAAGATGACTTTAAACGTCTGAAAAAAGAAATGATCGATGGCATTAAATCGGGTTTAAAAGCTTCTAACGACGAAGAGTTGGGTAAAGAAGTGCTCTACAGCGTGCTTTATAAAGGCCACCCTTATGAAAGCTATAACTACGGTGACTTATCAGATTTAGAAGCACTGACCCTTGATGATGTTAAAGCGTTTTATAATGCTGAACTTACACAAGCTAAACTTACTGTGGGTTTAATTGGTGCCGTGCCTGAAAAACTTAAAGCACAAATGTTAGCTGACTTGGCGACACTTCCAAAAGGCGAACAAAGCCGCTTAACAATCCCTGATGCGCCAGTGCTTGAAGGTCATCATGCAACAATTGTTGAAAAGTCAGCGCAATCAACGGCTGTATCGTTTGGCTTTCCTATTGATACCATTCGTAGCAGCGAAGACTGGACTGCATTGTGGTTAGTGCGCTCTTACTTTGGTGAGCATCGTAGTTCTAACAGTTACTTGTACGAACGTATTCGTCAAACCCGTGGTATGAACTATGGTGATTACGCCTACATTGAATACTTCCCTAGAGGTATGTTTCAAACTAAACCGGATGCAAACTTAGGGCGCTCTGAGCAAATATTCCAAGTGTGGCTGCGTCCACTGCGCTCAAACAACGATGCGCATTTTGCTACTCGTACCGCATTATTTGAGCTAGATAAGCTAATTAAAAATGGCATGACCGAGGCTGATTTTGAAGCCACGCGTAACTTTTTAATTAACTTTGTGCCGCAAATGGTTGCTAGTCAAAATCGTCAGTTAGGTTATGCGCTAGATAGCGAGTTTTATAACACCGACAGCTTTGTAAACTACGTCACAAGCAAACTGAAAACATTAAGCGTTGACGATGTAAATCGCGTGATTAAAGACAACCTACAAACTGAGAATATTCACTATGTGTTTGTTACCGGTGATGGTGAAGATATGCAAAAGCGTTTAGCAACTATGCAAACCTCGCCTATGGTGTATAACACCGATAAGCCTGCCGAGTTAGTGGCTGAAGATAAGGTAATTGCTGATTATAAATTAGCAATTCCTGCAAAAAATATTGAAGTAGTGAAAGTGGATAAAGTATTTCAATAATTTAAGTTCTTAAGTTCTTAAGTACTAAAAAATGCCCCTGTGCCGTAAGCATTGGGGCATTTTTATATTTTATTAGTTACTAACTAATAGTACTGAGGCTGCACCAAGGGCAAAACTAATAACAGAGCTAATAATCAAACCTGCAATAAAACTTTTAGATGGGCTGTTATTGGCATCATTTTGGTTGTTTTCATCAAGCTTAATAAGCTCACCTTGGCGTACTTCAAATACCGCACATAAGGCCATGGTGGTTTCTTTTGAAGCTGCACCTTCTTTTTCTACTCGTTGAATGGTTCGCAAGCTTACATCACAGGCATCGGCAAGCTGTTGTTGTGTCCAATCGAATGTGTGTCTAAGTGACTTTACCGTTGCAGGGTTTAATTGCATGTTAAAGTTTCCCTACAATTAGCTCTACGACTGTTGCTGTGGTATAGCCAAATACTGCACCACCTAATGCACAACCTAGAATAAAAAAAACCGCTTTTTTAGGATCGCTAGGAAGACTACTTTGAACTTGCTTAGCAAGCACTTCTTGATCTTTGTAAAGAGTGCATTCAAGTCGTCCTGTCAGTATATTGAGCATGTCAAACTTCACTTGGTACTGCGAGTTTTCAAAATCAAATTTGTGTGAGCTTTTTATATTAACACTGCGTCTACTGCTAACTAAGTCATCGTTAATATAGACTTCTTCTTTACCTGTAAAGTAGCTTCCAAAACAGGCTATTTGATTGTCGCCATCTTGAAAGTAAAATTTATAGCCTAATTTTTTTGTATTTAATATGTCGTTTTTCATCATCGTTATCCTTGTTGAGTTGATGATGCTAATTTAGCGTTTATTATTATTTTTTACGCCGTCAGCAGTACGCCAGTGGCTATTTTGGCACATGACACACGTGCTGTCATATGTTGTTATTTACTGATTTTTATTAACTTATTTTATTTTTGTATGAATAGCTAAATCAGCCTAGCTGTCATATGCTCTAGCTTTAAAAAAGTAATATAAACCTGAAACTTAACTGGTTATATCTAATAACCAGAACAAATAACAAAGGCATTAACACCTAGGCGGCTAAATCCGTTAGAATTAGCGGTAGGCTCTTTGTACTAACTTAAGGCATTATTATGCGTCATGAAATTTGGCAACAGCTTCGTAGCGAAGCAAATGAAGTAGTAACTCGTGAACCCCTTTTAGCGAGCCATGTGTATTCGTGTATTTTAAATCATGAGTGCTTAGGGTCGGCATTGAGTTTTATTGTTGCTAATAAACTAGCTGATGCTGTGGTTTCTGCTTTTACAATCCGTGAGTTGTTTGACCAAGCTTTTGTAAAGTGTGACCGCATGCTGACACATGTTGCTCATGATATTAAAGCAGTAAAAGATCGTGACCCTGCAGCCGAAACCTACCTTACTGTGATTTTAAACTTAAAAGGGTTTCACGCGATTCAAGCACACCGTTTAGCAAACTGCTTATGGCAGCAAAACCGTAAAGAGCTTGCACGCTTTATTCAAAGCCGTACCTCAGAGGTGTTTGGGGTTGATATTCACCCTGCCTGTAAAGTAGGCCAAGGCATTATGTTTGACCATGCCACTGGTATTGTTATTGGTGAAACCGCCGTAATTGAAGATAACGTATCTATATTACAATCGGTTACATTAGGTGGTACGGGTAACGAGCAAGGCGATCGCCACCCTAAAATCAGAGCGGGCGTACTTATTGGTGCGGGTGCTAAAGTGTTGGGTAATATTGAAGTAGGCGAGGGTGCACGTATTGGTGCTGGCTCTGTGGTACTAAGCCCTGTGCCGCCTCACACAACTGCTGTTGGCGTACCTGCAAAAATTATTGGTCGCCCTGATTGTGAGTGCCCGGCAGAAAGTATGAACCAAAACTTTTTAGAATACCCCGAGCCAGAAAACGAATCGCACACCAGTGCAATGCTTTAATTTTTGAGTACCTAGAAATGATATATAAAAGTAACCTTGTGGCTATGCTGCTCTGTTTTTCTTCAGGCGTGGCGTTAGCAAGTGGTTACTTTTTGTTTTTTAAAGATTCCACTCGTGTTTCCTCAGCGCCCAAACAAGCTGTAATCTCTTCGGCTAACACTCAAGTCAATAATCAGCCAACTACTTTGCAAGGCCTAGTGCAGGTTAATAAAGCCCAAGAGGCTGATCAACAAACTCAGCTAGCACAACATGTGGTTGAGCTTAATCAGCGGCTTGAAAAAAAATCAATCCAGCTTAAGCAGTCTCAACAACAGTTAAAGTTAAATCAATCAGAAAGTGTAGAGCTTGATGATGAGCTCGCAATACAGTTTGAACAAGAGGCTGATAATCTCGAATGGAGTTACGAGCTTGAAGTCGCGTTAACTGACTTTTTAATTATTAATGAGTTTGCAGATAGCGCTGAGCTTACAGCGCTAAAGTGTAAGCAAACAATTTGTAAGTTTGAGCTTACCATTAACCAACATGCCGTTAATTATGGAGCTAAATTATGGCGCGAGCTAAACGATAAGCTTCATCTTGAACCTTGGTGGCAGCAATTTAAACTCAGTGCATCTCAATCTAACGATGCCCGTATTGAGTTTACCGTAAGTACACAAGGCTAGCGCTTAGCAATATGGCTAAGCTTCTACCTTTGAAGTAACCTGGCCATCTACTAACTCAGTGATCAACACATCACCCACTTTTACATCTTCCACTGATTTAACCACTTTATTTTCTGCTGTTTTAGTAATGCTGTAACCGCGCGCTAATACATTAAGGGGGCTAACCGAATCAAGCCGACTCGCTTGTAAGGCAAGCTTATTATTTGCGTGTTGTAGTTGCTGCTGGATAGCTTGGTTTAGCCTTGCATGGAGTTGTGCTAACTGATAGTTTGCATTTGCTAGCTTTTTATCTGGTGATTGGCGCATTAGGCGTGGAGTTAAATTAGCTAACACGCGTTCTTGCTGGTATAAACGCTGACGCATTGCCTGTTGCAGTGCAATACTCAGCTCATCTAAGCGTTGTGATTTTTGGTTTAGCTGATTGCGCGGGTGGCATAAATTTAAGCGGTGCTGCAACTGTATGGCTAGTGCACGTTTATCGGCAATGTCGTGTTTAAATGCATTCGCTAAACGATTAATTAACTGATTAACCCTATTATGTAGCTCTTGTGTATTGGGGCTTACGAGCTCTGCGGCTGCAGAAGGAGTTGCTGCGCGTACATCAGCGACATAATCGCTAATTGTGGTATCTATTTCATGGCCAACAGCGCTCACAATGGGTAGTGCGCTTTGATAAATAGCGCGAGCAAGTTGTTCATGGTTAAAGCACCATAAATCCTCTAATGAACCACCGCCGCGCCCGAGTATAATAACGTCGACCTCATTACGTAAATTTGCCAGCTCTATTTGCTTTATTAAATGGCCATGCGCTTCTTTGCCTTGCACCATCGCAGGATAAATAACGACTTCTAATTGCGGCGCACGACGTTTTAGTACTGTTAAAATATCTTTAATTGCGGCGCCTGTAGGTGAGGTGATCACCCCTATGCGATTTATGTTTTGGGGTAGGGGTTTTTTATAAGCGGAGCTAAATAAGCCCTCTGCAGCCAAACGCATTTTTAGCGCGTCAAACTCTTGCTTAAGTTGCCCTTCGCCGGCAGGCTCCATATGTTCAACAATAAGCTGGTAGTCACCACGGGGTTCGTACAACGATACACGTGCTTTAACGGTTACTTGTGCACCGTTAATTGGTCGGTAACTTTGGTTGCGATTATTGCCTCGCCACATGGCGGCTTTAATTTGCGCTTTATCGTCTTTTAACGAAAAATACCAATGCCCAGAAGCAGGCGCAATAAAGTTAGAAATTTCACCAGTGAGCACTAAAGACGCAAAACCTTGTTCAAGTAAGGCACGTATTTCACGATTAAGGCGAGATACGGTATAAACCGTTTGCGAGGGCTTAGAAAACATAAAAACTACCAAAAAACATTTATAAATCTAGCTTATCATAAATAAATACAAAATATTATTTACTAGTGCCTACAACGCTGTTAAAATTTGGCCGCAATTCCTTATCTTAGATCCACATGTGAGAAGTTGCCAAAATGCTTAGAATCGCTAAAGAAGCTCTTACCTTTGATGACGTACTTTTAGTACCTGGTCATTCTACTGTTTTGCCACACACGGCAAATATTTCAACTCGCTTAACGCGTGGTATCAAACTTAACTTGCCGCTCATTTCAGCATCTATGGATACTGTTACAGAAGCTCGTTTAGCTATTGCCCTCGCGCAGGAAGGTGGTCTTGGTTTTATTCATAAAAACATGACCATTGCAGAACAAGCGAAAAATGTTCGTAAAGTTAAAACCTATGAAGCAGGTATTGTTTCATACCCTGTTACAGTAACCGCCGATCTGACTATTGCAGATGCTGTTGAATTGTCTCAGGAAAAGGGATTCTCAGGTTTTCCGGTCACCGATAGCGAAAATAACCTTGTAGGTATTGTAACTAGTCGTGATATGCGCTTTGAAACTAAGCTTGAACAGCCGGTTTCAACAGTGATGACGAAAAAAGAAAACCTAGTAACGGTTAAAGAGGGAACTGCTCGCGAAGATATCTTAAGCTTAATGCACGAACACCGCATTGAGAAGATTCTTGTGGTTGATGATGCGTTTAAACTTAAAGGCATGATCACCGTAAAAGATTACCAAAAAGCACAAGACAAACCAGATGCATGTAAAGACGAGCAAGGCCGTTTACGTGTAGGTGCTGCGGTAGGCGTTGGCGCAGGCACTGATGAGCGAATTGCTGCATTAGTTGAAGCCGGTGTTGATGTACTACTAATCGATACTTCTCATGGTCACTCTCAAGGTGTTATTGACCGTGTTGCAGCGACTCGTCAAGCTTACCCAGACTTACAAATTGTTGCGGGTAACGTGGCAACTGCCGAAGGTGCTATTGCCCTTGCAGATGCCGGTGTTGATGCTGTCAAAGTAGGTATCGGCCCAGGTTCTATTTGTACTACACGTATTGTTACTGGTTGTGGTGTACCACAAATAACAGCCATTTCAGATGCGGTTGAAGGCCTTAAAGGTCGCGATATTCCAGTGATTGCCGATGGCGGTATTCGTTTTTCTGGTGATATTGTAAAAGCATTGGTTGCGGGTGCATCGTGTGTAATGGTTGGCTCTATGCTCGCGGGTACTGAAGAAGCACCAGGTGAAGTTGAACTTTATCAAGGTCGCTACTACAAGTCTTACCGTGGTATGGGTAGCCTAGGTGCGATGGATCAAAAAGAAGGTTCATCAGATCGCTACTTCCAAAAATCAAACCAAGCTGACAAGTTAGTACCTGAAGGTATTGAAGGTCGTGTTGCTTATAAAGGGCCAATTGCGACAATTATTCACCAACAAGTGGGTGGTCTTCGCAGTGCAATGGGCTTAACCGGTTGTGCCACAATCGAAGAGCTAAACACTAAACCACAGTTTGTACGTGTAACTTCTGCTGGTATGGGTGAGTCGCATGTTCATGATGTGCAAATCACTAAAGAAGCACCGAACTACCGTTTAGGCTAATCAGCCTTTAACAACTTGAAATAAGTGGGCTAACCTTTGTTAGCCCTAATATAGTCACACAGCTTAAGCTGGTGGCGTTTAGCACCTGACTTTACGAGATACTTCATGAGCAAAGACATTCACGATTCACGAATCCTCATTTTAGATTTTGGTTCACAATACACGCAGTTAATCGCCCGTCGCGTGCGCGAAATTGGTGTTTATTGTGAGCTTTGGGCTTGGGATGTAACCGAAGAGCAAATTCGCGAGTTTAACCCACAAGGTATTATCCTTTCTGGTGGCCCAGAATCAACTACGCTTGAAAATAGCCCGCGTGCTCCTGAGTATGTATTTGATGCTGGCGTACCCGTACTTGGTATTTGTTACGGTATGCAAACTATGGCAACACAGCTTGGCGGCCGTGTACATAGCTCAGATAAAAAAGAATTTGGTTACGCGCAAGTTGAAAAAGTGGGTAACTGTGCATTATTTGATGCCATTGAAGATCATATTACTGATGGCGGCAATGGTGTACTAGATGTGTGGATGAGCCACGGTGATAAAGTAATGGAAATTCCAGATACTTTTAATACCACAGCTAAAACATCTACTTGCCCACATGCGGCAATGTCTAACGAAGAAAAACGCTTTTACGGCGTACAATTTCACCCAGAAGTAACGCACACACATCAAGGTCAACGTTTACTAGAGCGTTTTGCTATTGATATTTGTGGTTGTGAAAAATTATGGACGCCGGCAAAAATCATTGATGACGCCATTGAGCGTATCAAAGAAACAGTAGGCGACGACGAAGTTATTTTAGGCTTATCAGGCGGTGTAGATTCATCGGTTGTAGCTATGCTTATTCACCGTGCTATTGGTGAACGACTAACCTGTGTATTTGTTGATAACGGGCTACTTCGTTTAAACGAAGGCCAGCAAGTTATGGATATGTTTGGCAATAAGTTTGGCTTAAACATTGTTAAAGTAGATGCCGAAGATCAATTTTTAAATGACTTAGCTGGTAAATCAGACCCAGAAGATAAGCGTAAAGCCATTGGCCATACGTTTATTAACGTATTTGATGAGCAAGCTAAAAAGCTTAAAAACGCAAAATGGTTAGGCCAAGGTACAATTTACCCTGACGTAATCGAATCAGCAGCTTCAGCGACTGGTAAAGCACACGTAATTAAATCGCACCATAATGTGGGCGGCTTACCAGATGATATGCAAATGGGCTTAGTAGAGCCATTACGTGAGTTATTTAAGGATGAAGTACGTAAAATTGGTTTAGAGCTAGGTTTACCGTACGACATGCTTTACCGCCACCCATTCCCAGGGCCAGGTTTAGGTGTGCGTGTACTTGGCGAAATCAAAAAAGAGTACTGTGATTTACTTCGCCGCGCTGATGCTATTTTCATTGAAGAGCTTCACAAAGCAGAGCTTTACCATAAAGTAAGCCAAGCGTTTACTGTATTCTTACCGGTTAAGTCGGTAGGGGTTATGGGTGATGCACGTAAGTATGATTGGGTTGTTTCACTTCGTTGTG
The DNA here is from genome assembly GCF_005887465.1 of Pseudoalteromonas sp. S1610. GTDB lineage: Bacteria > Pseudomonadota > Gammaproteobacteria > Enterobacterales > Alteromonadaceae > Pseudoalteromonas > Pseudoalteromonas undina. The sequence continues at coordinate 11,196 of NZ_PNDI01000049.1, forward strand.
TAGAAACCATTGACTTTATGACTGCGCGTTGGTCACATTTACCGTATGAGTTCTTAGGTGTGGTTTCAAACCGTATCATTAATGAAATCGACGGTATCTCACGTGTTGTTTATGATATTTCAGGTAAACCACCTGCAACTATCGAGTGGGAATAATTGTATGCTGCAAGCCATTAATTTAATGGCTTGCTTTTTCTTATTGAGCTCAACTTTTTAATCACCATCCAACCACAAAAACACCCAGCTAAACACCTCTAAGCAAAACCTTATCAAAAAAGTCACGCTTGTAGCAGCGTAAAAATAACAATTTAAACTTTCATAGCATTAAATAAGCTCAGTAAACTGCGGTTATAGACATTGTAAAAAGAGCTGCTAAATTAAAAAACAGTTCTATACTATAAATAAAATCAAACAACTCAGGTATGAGAATATAATTTTGTCCCTATTTGCAGTTTAAGCTCTCCCGTTGCAACTAGCTAAAAATTAATAAAAAAAATGTATTAATACAGGGGAAGAGTAAAAGCGTTTTTATTGGAGAAGGGGATTGTTAAATACCATCCTAAACCTTTGATAGTTTCTTATTAGGTCGCAATTTGATATAGGGTAATGAGGGGTTTTGTGAGAACTGATGAGTCAGCGGTAAATAGGTTCGAAGAGCAAATGCAACTTTTCATCCTTTGGTTGTTGTGTGTGGGTGGATTGTTAACTGCAGCTAGCTTATTTATACTTGAGTTGCCGAATAATACATTGTCATTAATGATAATTGCTGTGTGGGAGTTATGTGCATTAAGCGCTATTACCTTTAAAAAAATTCGACAACGCTTGTTAACTCTATTGGCTATTTTGATTACCTTGGCTTTTCCCTTTATTATTTTGGTAAATGGTGTTGTCCCAGCTAGTTTAGCTCCGCTGTTTGTGGTGGTGTTAGTGCTCGTCCTAAAGGGTCAAACGCGTATTATCTGCATGTGTATCTTAAATATTACGCCATTAATGTTACTTGCCAATGGTGAGCCCCAAACCACGGCGATTGTGGTACGCGTTGTGTTTAGCACTATCGTTCTTTCCATCTTAATTTATTACCTTCTTAGTAGTTATCAAGCATTAGTCGATAAAACTCAATTGCAATTAGATACAAATGAACGAATATATGGAGTCATTGGGCATGAGTTGCGAACACCCGCTGCAACCATAAAAATGCTAATAGATATTGAGCTTGAGCAAAACTGTTCGAAAAATATTTTAGAGTTGCAGCGGTTATCCAGCCACTTACTATGTGTGTTGGATGATATGAAGACGTCCTCTAGTAGTGCTACCTTAGCTGTGTACAAGAATAATGAAACTATATCGGTTCATGATACCGTTGAACGGGCGATCGAAGGAGTAAAGCCTTTAGCCGAAAAGTATAATTTTACTATTAACTTCTCAGCAAAAAAAGCAGTTACAGAGCATCATATAGGCTCCACTAAAGCTATCTTCCAAATTATTCAGAACTTAATTAAGAATGCGATATTACATAGTGGTGGCAGCACAGTTACTGTAATGAAATCAGCCGAATCCTTAAGCCATGATAAAACCCATTATCGTATTAATGTTATTGATGATGGTAAAGGTATCGATGTTAAATTTCGAGATAAGATGTTTAATGCATTTGAACGTGGCGATACATTGAGTGAAGGTACTGGGCTGGGGCTTAATATCTGCAAGCAAATAGCTAACACTTTGGAGGATGGAGATTTAAGTTATATTAGTAGCGAAAACGGTGGCGCTAATTTTGAGTTAGTCTTTGTTTTGCATAGTGTTGATGAGCATGATGCAGTCTCAGTAAAAGTGGATGATTTCGAATTACTGCAAAACCTAAAAATACTGCTAGTCGAAGATACACCTATGCTGCGTATGATAGCCAGTAAGATCCTTACCCAAAATGGCGCGATAGTGACTGAAGCAGAGGATGGTATTATTGGTTTAAATCAGGCAAGCACAGGCGATTTTGATTTAGTCATCACGGATATCATGATGCCAAATTGTGATGGCTACGAGTTAACTGTTAGACTGCGCGAGCAAGGCTTTGTTAATCCCATTATTGGCGTAACAGGTGCCACAGTTGGCAGCGAAGCTGAACGGTTAATTGCGTGTGGTGCGAATGCGGTTTTGCCTAAGCCACTAACACTTTTGAGTATTACAGAGGAGCTGAAAAAGTTAAAAGTAAATAAAACTTAAGTGTCTACAGGCAATTACGCAATGGCAAGTTTGAAGTCATAACCGCTTTAGTTTTATTGAGTGAGCTAAGACGCTACAAGCAATTGAGACTGAATAGTATAATAGTTGTTAAAAAGTGAAAAACCATAAATTAGCATGCTAATTCGCCGTTTTGTTTATTTAAAAAGCAAACAAACCAAAAAGTTGAATTTTTACTTTACCTTTGTCAAAAGGTCTTTATAATTCATCGTCATTGCAGGGGCGTAGTTCCAATTGGTAGAACAGCGGTCTCCAAAACCGACGGTTGGGAGTTCGAATCTCTCCGCCCCTGCCATTTCTTCTTTACATCGTTTTGATTACTTCATATATTATTCAACTTACTAATTCCATCGAGTCGTTATGCATTCACGTTACGCATCTGTTTTTGGTATAGAAAAGCTTGAACTTAATCAACACTTTCGCCCAGCTCCATTAGAGCAGTCAGCTAATTCATCGTTAACACTCTGTGATACGTTAAAAGATGATATTGAGCGTGCGTTTGCGCCTGTAATAATTAACAAGATTGTTAAGTCATCAACTATTGAGTTTAATGAGCAACAATTAGGCTTGCCTGATTCTTCCCTGTCCAGTGCACAAAAACGTGCGTTATGGGCATTAATGAGTGAACACCTTGATACACTTTAAATCGGTTACCGATGAGAATACCAATGAGCTTATGGCCATTGAAACCAGCTGCCACACACATCCTTGGACATTAAAAACAATGCAATCATGTTTGCAGGGACGTTATTTTAATTTAGCGGCGTTCGATGAAGAGCAAATGATAGGTTTTTATATTGGTGAAAAAGCAGGACCCGATTTTACTCTAATGGATATTTGTGTCGCCCCAAGCTTTCAGGGACAAGGATTTGCTCAGCAGTTATTAACGCAGTTTATAGCGTATGGTGAGCAACAAAGCGCCGAAAACTTATTTTTAGAAGTACGCGAATCTAATACACGAGCTATTGCTTTGTATGAACGAGCAGGCTTTATTGAAATGTCTGTACGTAAAAATTATTACCCCAGTGACGCACCCAATAAAAACGGCTTTGAAGACGCGATTTTAATGGGCATGGCACTGGGTTTAAATTTTTAACGATTACTTATTAGCGATGGCTTGCTCTATTGCGGCAATAAGTTCTGCAACGTGTTTTTCTCTTTGTGGCATATCATTGCCTTTTAAGCTTTGTTCAACCGCTGAGGCGCTTTGGTAAATTTCATCAAAGTTAAAACAACCAGCGCTGCCTTTAATACTATGGGCAAGGGCGCGTAATGTCTCACAGTCACGGCTGTTATATAGTGCTTTTATCTGTTGTAAATAATCAGGTAAACTTGCTAAATAATTAGCATTTATTTGCTGAAACTTCTCACTCTTCAATAAGCTATCCCACTTGTTTTGGTTATCACGTTCAAGGTGTAAATAGCTGACTAATACATTTTCTAGTGCGTCTTTATCAATGGGTTTGCCCAGCGCTTTATCACAGCCTGCTTCAAGGTAAGTATCAATATCATGATTCATCACATTCGCGGTCAGAGCGATAATTGGGCCATCATAGGCCGCATCTCTGAGCATTTTAGTTGCTTCTAAGCCGCCCATAACCGGCATTTGCATATCCATGATTATAAGCTGGTAGTCGTTTACCAACGCCATTTCTACAGCTTGTGCACCATTGTTGGCTATATCGGGCTCTAATCCCCATGTTTGTAATAGCAATTTAATCAGTAACTGATTATCGGGGTTATCTTCTGCTACCAAAATATGCGCATCAAAGCTGTTGCTAGCAAAAGATAGCTGCGGATCCTTTTCTGGTGTTAGTTGAGAATGCTCGGTTAATAATAAATTGCCGCCAAGGCTATTATGCAAATGGCAATCTATATCGATGGTAAAGCAACTACCCACACCCACCTCACTGGTTACACTTACATCACCACCTAGTAACTGAGCTAAGTTTTTTGAAATACACAGCCCTAACCCCGTACCACCAAACCGACGTGTCGTTGTAGCATCGGCTTGCTCAAATGGCGTAAATAATCGTTTTATTTGGTTTGACGACATACCAATGCCGGTATCTTCAATAACAAAGGTAAGCGTTTTTGGTGCTTGGTATTTAGCGGTTATTGTAACCTGACCTTGCTCAGTGAATTTAACCGCATTACTGGCAATATTAATCAGTATTTGTTTTAAGCGAGTAATATCACTATTAATAGTATGCGGTAGCGGAAGTGCATAATTAATTGTAAATGACAGCTGCTTCTCTTGTGCTAGAGGTTTAATGATTGATTCAACATCATGAATAAGTTGTACAACATTTAACGGCGTTTGCTCAACCGCGAGTTTTTCGGCTTCAATTTTTGAAAGATCGAGAATGTTATTAATAAGCTCTAACAAATGTTTTGAGTTACGTAGAATAGTGCCTAAATGATGTTTGTCATTGGTTGGTTTTTCGCTATGCAGTAGTTGCTCTGTAAATCCCATAATGGCTGTAAGCGGAGTGCGAATTTCATGACTCATATTGGCTAAAAAGCGGCTTTTAAGCTGGTTTGCTTGTTCTGCTTGGGCGATGGCGGTTTCAAGCTTACTGTTCATCGACTCAAGCGCCTTAGTCCGACTTTCTACTTTGTCTTCTAAGTGATGCTTATATTCTTCTAGTTGCTGTTGATAATGCTTAATTTGGTTAATCATGTGATTAAAGTCGTTAAACAGTATTCCTACTTCATCTGTAGTATATGCAGGGAGTGTAACAGAGAGGTCGCCATCACCAACGCGATGACTTGCTTCACCTAATAATTCTATTGGGTTAAGCAGTAAATTACGCACCACAATAAAAATTAAGATTGGTAGGGTGATCACAGAAATAATAACAATTAGCCCGGTGATCACACTAATTGCTTTGCCTGACTGATACAATACTGCTTTTGGAATGGTCGACACATAATAGTAGCCGCCACTCATTTGGGCTGCAAAAATCAGTCGCTCTATTTTATCAACACTTGAAAGTTCAATGGTTGATAAGCTGCCTATATCCGCTAAATCGTTAATTTTATTTAGTTCATACTCGCTGACATAGTGGCCACGCATTTTATAATCGGAGCTAAATAAAATTTTACCATCGTTGGCCAGTAACAAATTTAAGGTGTTGTTATAAGGCGCTTCTAAAATGCTGGTGTTTAAAATAGAGGGGTCGACTTTAAGAATAATAAAGCCTAGCTGTTGTGGGCGTTTTAAATAATAGTCGACGCTATATATGCGCTGTACAAAGTATAAGTTGGTGGTGCCATCTTCTTTTTGCACCATAAACTGCTGCTGGCTTAAATTACTTTGTTTTACTTGATCAAAAAATGGGTAGGATTTGGGCGCTACGGTTAAATTACTGGAGTAATAGGCGTCACTTTTACCGGTTTTTGAGACTAAGTTAATACTAATAATGTCAGGGTAGGCTTCACTGTAACTGGCAAATACGTCCATTAACGCGCCAAGCCGATAGGTATAGCTGGCGTCTTCAAATAAATCTTTAGCTAAAAAGTCACTTAGTACCGGTGAAGCAGAGAGTAACTTAGCCGTTGCATGAAAAGAATCGATATAGTTGAATACTTTTTGCTGTTGTTGTTCTACAAAGCGACTCATAATCAAGTCGGCCTGCTTTTGCGTAGAGTTGGTCACATTAGTGAGCGTAAAGCCCCCTAAAAATAACAATGGCAGTATAACCAGTGGAGTTATATACCATAATAATCGAATACTTAGCTTACTGGTTTTCATTACCCAACATCAAATCCTCCATGTAATCGACCAATAATATGATTTACAGCACTATTACTCAAGCTTGGTGTTAAGTTAGTGGGCAATTTATAGCGTTATTGTTAATAATCGCTGAAAACACCAAACTTAAAAAAGATCCGTTAATAACCAACCATTGATTGTTTATAAAGCCAAGATCAGCGAAAATAGTCTTTAATTACGATTAACTTAACGGATAGCGTCACAAGAGCTAATTTGGGTTCTTGTTGGGGTATGTTGAGCTTTAGAGGTTAGCTTGTTTTTAGCCTTGAAAGCTCAGCATACTAAAATACAAATACATCCGTATATCAACTAAAAGAACCTTTTTAATGGCAGACCAAAATCTCCTTAGCGAAATTAATAAACGCCGTACCTTTGCGATCATCTCGCATCCGGATGCGGGTAAAACCACTATCACAGAAAAAGTATTGTTATTCGGACAAGCAATTCAAAAAGCTGGAACGGTAAAAGGCCGTGGCTCTAATCAGCATGCTAAGTCTGATTGGATGGAAATGGAAAAAGAGCGTGGTATTTCTGTTACTACTTCTGTAATGCAATTTCCTTATAACAATGCGTTAGTTAATTTACTTGATACCCCAGGACACGAAGACTTCTCTGAAGATACATACCGAACTTTAACCGCGGTAGATTCGTGTTTAATGGTAATTGATGCTGCTAAAGGTGTAGAAGAACGTACCCGTAAGCTAATGGAAGTAACACGCCTGCGTACCACGCCTATTGTTACCTTTATGAATAAATGTGACCGTGATATTCGCGACCCAATGGAACTACTTGACGAAGTAGAAACAGAGCTAAATATTGCCTGTGCACCTGTTACTTGGCCAATTGGCTGTGGTAAAGAGTTTAAAGGTGTTTACCATATCCATAACGAAGAGACCATTTTATATAAAACAGGTCAAGGTCACACTATTCAAGAAGTACGCAGCATTAAAGGGCTCGATAACCCTGAGCTTGACCAAGCCATTGGTGGTGAACTTGCAGCGCAGTTACGCGATGAACTAGAGCTAGTTATTGGTGCATCACACGAATTTGATTTAGATCTATTCTTAGCGGGTGAGTTATCGCCTGTGTATTTTGGTACCGCACTTGGTAACTTTGGTGTAGATCATGTTTTAGATGGGTTAACTCAGTGGGCGCCAACCCCATTACCACGTGAGACAGAAGACCGCCAAGTTGTAGCCACAGAAGAAAACTTCACTGGGTTTGTATTTAAAATTCAGGCCAACATGGATCCAAAACACCGTGACCGTATTGCCTTTATGCGTATTGTGTCGGGTAAATATAGCCAAGGCATGAAAATGAATCATGTGCGTATCGGTAAACAAGTCAGTATTTCTGATGCGGTAACCTTTATGGCGGGCGATCGTGAGCGTGCGGCTGATGCTTACGCTGGTGATATTATTGGTTTACATAACCACGGTACGATTCAAATTGGTGATACCTTTACCCAAGGCGAAAAAATTAAGTTTAGCGGTATTCCAAACTTCGCCCCTGAATTGTTCCGCCGTATTCGTCTGCGCGATCCATTAAAACAAAAACAGTTATTAAAAGGATTGGTACAGCTTTCAGAAGAGGGCGCAGTACAAGTATTCAGACCATTAATTAATAATGACTTAATTGTAGGTGCGGTAGGTGTGTTGCAGTTTGACGTGGTTGTAGCGCGTTTAAAAGCTGAATATAACGTTGATGCAATTTACGAAAGCGTTAATGTAAATACAGCCCGCTGGGTTAGCTGTGATGATGTTAAAAAGTTTGAAGAGTTTAAGCGTAAGTGCGAAAGCAACTTAGCACTCGATGGTGGCGATAATTTAACTTATATCGCACCGAGTCGTGTAAATCTTAACTTGTCGACTGAGCGTTACCCTGAAGTGACATTTAACCACACGCGTGAAAACTAACACTTAGCCACTAGAATTAACACAAAGCCTGCTTTGGCGGGCTTATAAAGGTAAATAATATAATGAATATTCGTACTATTTTAGTAGAAAAAGCCATTGCCGCTATGACCGCCGCAGGCCTGCCAGAAGATACTAACCCAGCAGTTACGCAAAGCACACGCCCACAGTTTGGTGATTACCAAATTAATGGCGCGATGGGCGCGGCTAAAAAAATGAAAAGTAACCCGCGTGAATTGGCGCAAAAAATTATTGATCAGTTAGATGTAAGCGACATTGCCGAAAAAACTGAAATTGCTGGCCCTGGTTTTATTAATATTCACTTAAAGCCAGAGTTTTTAGCACAAAGCGTACAAGCCGCTAATAACCACGCAAAACTTGCAGTAAATGAGCACGCCAAACCACAAAAAGTAGTGGTTGATTACTCATCGCCGAACCTTGCAAAAGAAATGCACGTAGGTCATTTACGCTCAACTATTATTGGTGATGCGGTAGTACGCGCACTTGAATTTAGAGGCGATACCGTTGTTCGTCAAAATCACATGGGTGATTGGGGCACACAGTTTGGTATGTTGATTGCGCATTTAGAAGATCAAATTAACCAAGGTGTTGACTTAGATACTGTTGCGCTTGCTGACTTAGAAACTTTTTACCGCGATGCTAAAAAGCGTTTTGATGACGAAGAAGGCTTTGCCGATAAAGCACGTAACTACGTAGTTAAACTGCAAAGTGGCGACGCACACTGTGAAAAACTGTGGAAACTATTTATTGCCACTTCAGTGAAGCACTCTGAGGAAGTATATAAGCGTTTAAACGTAACCCTTACGCCTGCCGACATTATGGCTGAGAGTGCTTATAACAGTGAACTTAACGATATTATAAGCTTATTAAAAGATAAAAATATTGCAGTAGAGTCGCAAGGCGCACAGGTGGTATTTTTAGATGAGCTGGCGAATAAAGACGGTGAGCCTTCAGCGTTTATCGTACAAAAATCGGGTGGCGGCTTCTTATATGCAACCACAGATTTAGCCGCGTGTGATTACCGTTCAAACAAACTAGGCGCTGAGCGTATTTTGATATTTGTTGATGCGCGCCAGAGCCTTCACTTTAATCAAGTAGAGCTTACTGCGCGTAAAGCCGGTTTGTTACGTGATGAAACCAGTTACGAGTTTTGCCCATTTGGCACCATGATGGGCGCTGATGGTAAACCATTTAAAACCCGTACAGGCGGCACGGTAAAATTAGCTGATTTACTTGAAGAGTCAATTACTCGCGCAGCAGCCAAACTCGCTGAGCGTGAATCAGATTTATCTGACGAAGATCGTAGTGAAATTGCTCGTAAAGTGGGTATTGGCGCGGTTAAATACGCAGACCTTTCTAAGCATCGTACCAGCGATTACATTTTTAACTGGGACAGCATGTTAAGTTTTGAAGGCGCAACAGCCCCTTACTTACAATATGCGTATACGCGTGTTCGCAGTATTTTCCGTAAGTCAGGTGTTGACGCTGCAAGCTTAAAGGCTGATGTGAGCATTATTGAGCCACAAGAGAAAACTCTCGCGCTTAAATTATTGCAGTTAGAAGAAGTTCTTGATCTGATGATCAATGAAGCCACACCGCACGTATTATGTGGTTACTTATACGAACTAGCTAGCCTATACATGACATTCTACGAAGCTTGCCCAGTACTTAAAGAGGGCGTAGAGCCAAGTGTTCGTGATAGCCGTTTAGTATTGTGTAATTTAGTGGCAGATACGCTGCGCACAGGATTGGATTTACTAGGTATCGAAGTCATGGAGCAAATGTAATCACCGTCGTATTTTAATCTAATACTGCGTTGTCCACTCGACTGACCCTAATCACATACAACTACGTATGCTCATAGGGATAAGTCGAGTGTCCGCCTTATCTTAGACTAAACTACTTAGGTGAGCGTCTGCTGCGTGTAGTTCGCTTTAGCTGCGTTGGTAAAACTATTTAGCCTAAGTCACATACAAAAGTAACAAGGTACTAGGAATAAATAGGCTTTAGGCACTAGGAAAGTGTGACACGTATTACAGAGCGCTTATAAACTTTTGACGAACCTAGAACCTAGAACCT
>NZ_PNDI01000005.1:0-109925 GCF_005887465.1 Pseudoalteromonas sp. S1610
CAACTGAGCTAGTGCCGCATTCAAAATAGTCAGTAATTTGTCCGTTGGTGCGCGACGGGTCGCGTCCTACATTCTGGCAACTGAACTAATGCCGCATTATATCAACTTTAACTTTTTGTCTTGTGCTGCAATTTCTTTGGTGAGAAATTGGAGCGGCACACGAGGCTCGAACTCGTGACCTCGACCTTGGCAAGGTCGCGCTCTACCAACTGAGCTAGTGCCGCATTCAAAATAGCCAGTAATTTGTCCGTTGGTGCGCGACAGGTCGCGTTCAACATTCTGGCAACTGAGCTAGTGCCGCATTCAAAAAGTCAAAGCCCAAACACACTAACCCCGCTGGGGTTATCGTCTTGAGCGGGGCAGGATTCTACAATAATTAGGGGGCTTTGCAAGTATTTTTTATAAATTAAAAAACTTTTCTCGGTAAACCTTTAATTCCATAATCGAATCTTTAATGTCGTCTAACGCTAAATGCGACCCTTTTTTATTCACTTGAGCCAACACATCTGGTTTCCAACGACGAGCAAGTTCTTTAATGGTACTGACATCTAAATTACGGTAATGAAAAAAGTCTTCAAGCTCGCGCATATACTTATTCATAAAGCGGCGGTCTTGGCCTATCGAGTTACCACACATAGGTGAAGCACCCGCTGGCACCCATTGCTTTAAAAACGCGAGGGTTTGTTCCACGGCATAAGCTTCATCAAACGTGCTTGCCTTACAGCGAGCCGTTAATCCAGATTTGCCATGCTGAGTTGTACACCACTCATCCATGCCATCCAGTAGTTCATCACTTTGATGAATGGCAATCGTTGGCCCTTCGGCTAATATATTCAGATCAGCGTCAGTGACAACAGTTGCAATTTCAAGTATTTTGTCAGTCTCTGGTTCAAGTCCGGTCATTTCCAGATCGAGCCAAATTAAATTTGATTTATTAATAGTCATAATTACCTTAAACGGTGCTTTTCTTTAGATCCAACGCATTTCGATATATCATATTAGCATCAACCGTCGAGCTAAAGCTTTTTTTGGCAAACTCGGCATTTAACTCAGGTTATAGGCCTCAAGTGGCAAAACAGAAAAAATTAAGTAAAGGCCAATCCCGTAGGATCAAGGCGAATCATCAAAAGCGTTTATCGAATGCCGATAAAAAACCGGCAAAAGTCGGCGCGCAAGAGTGGCAAACAGATAATTTAGGTCAAGTGGAAAATGCGATTGTTATTAGCCGCTTTGGGCAACATGCCGACGTAGAAACCCAAAATGGCGATGTTCTTCGCTGTAATATTCGCCGTACCGTATCGAATTTAGTATGTGGCGATGAGGTATTATTTCGTCGTGCAAAAGTAAGTGAAGGCGATTTAGCGGGGGTTATTGAAGCAACTCAAGAACGTCGTTCACAGTTAACGCGCCCTGATTTTTACGACGGTGTAAAAGTGATTGCCGCGAATATAGACCAAATTTTAATGGTATCAGCAGTATTGCCTGAGTTTACGCCAAGCATTATTGACCGCTATTTAATTGCCTGCGAAGACATGGGCATTGAGCCGATTTTAGTACTTAATAAAATTGATTTAATTGATGAAACTGGTTTAAACGACATACAACAAATACTCGATATTTACCGTAAACTTAATTACCAAGTGCTGCTAGTTAGTAATATAACCGGCGAAGGCATTAATGAATTAAAAGAAGTACTTGTAGGCAAAAACAATATTTTTGTTGGCCAAAGTGGTGTGGGTAAATCTACCTTAGTAAACACTGTGCTGCCGGATGCTGAAATTTTGACTAAAGAAGTCTCTGAAAACAGCGGTCTAGGCCAGCACACCACCACAGTATCGCGTCTGCATCATTTACCAAGTGGCGGTAACTTAATTGATTCACCGGGTATTCGTGAGTTTGGTTTATGGCATTTAGATGTTGAACGAGTCACTTGGTGTTTTAAAGAATTTAGAGAGTTTATAGGTGGATGCCGTTTTAGAGACTGTAAACACTTAAACGATCCAGGCTGTATAATTCAGCAAGCAGTCGCTGATGGCGATATCTCAAAGTTACGCTTTGAAAGCTATCACCGTATTTTAGAAACCATGGCCGATGGCCGTGCCGGCGCGCGTGCGCCTCGCGTATAATTAGGGAAAAACCTGTGAGTTTAGATAAATTTAAAATCGCCATGCAATATGCTATGCCAAAGCACTTTATTTCTCGTGTAGTAGGTAAGCTTGCAGCTGCAAAAGCGGGCGCATTAACAACAACATTAATTAAATTATTTATTAAACAATACAAAATAAATATGAGTGAGGCTAAATATTCTGACCCTGCCCACTATAAAACCTTTAATGAATTTTTTACCCGCCCGTTAAAAGACGGTGCTCGTCCGATGGTTGAAGATGACGATATTATTATTCACCCTGTTGACGGCGCAATCAGCCAGCTTGGCGATATTGTTGACGGCCAACTAATCCAAGCTAAAGGCCATGATTACAGCTTACAAGCGTTGCTAGGTGGCTCACAAGACGACACAACGCCTTTTTTAGGCGGTAAATTTGCAACTATTTACTTGGCACCAAAAGACTACCACCGTATTCATATGCCAATTGATGGCACGTTAAGCAAAATGATTTACGTACCGGGCGATTTATTTTCAGTAAATCCACTTACCGCGCAAAACGTACCGAATTTATTTGCCCGTAACGAACGTGTAGTAGCAATTTTTGAAACTGAAATTGGCCCGCTTGCTATGGTCCTTGTAGGCGCAACCATTGTTGCTAGCATAGAAACTATTTGGGCTGGCACAGTCACTCCACCAGCTGGCAGTGATGTGTTTAGCTGGAACTACCCAACTAAAGGCGAAAACGCGATCACCCTTAAGAAAGGGGAAGAAATGGGTCGCTTTAAATTAGGCTCAACAGTTGTGCTTGTATGGGGTGCAGATAAAGCCGATATTTTTGATGATCAACGCCCTGAAACGGTAACTCGTTTAGGCACTGCGTTTGCAAAAATTGATGATTAATAAATAGTACCAGTTGTCTGGTTGAGATTAAAAAACACCGTGTTTATTTTCTATAATCACGGTGTTTTTGTAGACGTAGAGCTTGCGACGTTAAAAACAAAGCTGTTCATTACTCATACTTGCCACACTCTCTACACGCTAAATTTTTAGCCATCTTAAAATGCTGTTGCTTTAAGCTTAATGCGTCAAAGGTTATAAACACACTCCCACCACAATGACCTAACAACATATTAAGAGTTAGCTGTGCCTGCATAGATCCAATTACACCAAGTAAGGGACTAATAACGCCCGCATTGTCGCAATTAACAACAGGGTTAGCATCATTTTTTGGAAATACGCAGCCATAACAAGGGCTATCTGTTTGCCTAAAGTCAAAGCCCATTAATTGCCCTTGCTTTGCTAGCGCTGCTGCAGAAATTAGTGGTGTTTTGTTGTTTACGCAAAAACGATTGACGGTGTAACGAGTCGCAAAGTTATCAGAGCAATCAAGTACAATATCGGCGTTATTTAATAGTGCATCACTGTTAGCAGCGCTCAACTTTTGCGAGTGAGTCACTATGTTTATTTGATTATTAAGGCTCGCAAGCACCTTTCCTGCTGCATTTACTTTTTGCTGCCCTAAGTGATTCACTTTATACAGTATTTGCCGCTGTAAATTAGATAGTTCAACGGCATCGTCATCAATTAATATTAGTGTGCCAATGCCAGCCGCTGCTAAATAAAGTAGCGCAGGACTTCCTAGCCCGCCTGCACCTACCACAGCAACGGTTGCCTCTTTAAGTGTTAACTGCCCTTCAAGCCCCACTTCTTTTAATAATAAGTGACGGCTATAGCGCAGAGTTTCTTTGTCGCTCAGTTGCTGCGCTTGCATGTTAGCAGGCATTCTCATTTATCACCGATTTTAAGGTATTGATTGCCTCTACATAATCATCAGCCTCGGTAATAGCACGTACCACGGCCACACTGCCCACGCCCGTTTTAGCAACCTCTTGCGCCCTGTCTAAATCAATTCCGCCAATAGCCACTGTAGGATAGCTTTGCATTAGTGGCGCAAACCGAGTTAGCTTTTCAAGCCCTTGAATTTGGCCTGTCATGTCTTTGGTGGTGGTAGGGTAAATCGCGCCAAAGGCCATGTAACTTGGGCGGTAATTGTGCGCCCGAAGCATTTCATAAAAGCCATGGGTAGAAAGCCCAAGTCGCAGGCCTGCTTCTTTTATAGCTGCTAAATTGGCGTTCTCTATGTCTTCTTGTCCTAAATGCACACCATAGGCGCCATGTTTAATTGCCAGCTGCCAGTAATCGTTAATAAACACATGCGCACTGTATTGCTGACCCAAAGCGACCGCGCTTGCGACTAATTGTTCCAGCTCATCTTCGCTTTTATTTTTAACTCTTAACTGCGCTGTTTTAATACCATTTTGTAAGCATTTTTCTAACCACTCTACACTATCGACTACCGCATAAGCGCCAAGCGCTTTGCTTTCACACGCAGCAAAGTCAGCTGCCATATTAAAATCAAGCGGTACATCAAAATCTAGCTCATCACCCAACCAACTACCCGCTTCAATCACTTGAGGGTAATGCGCTAGGTCAGTCGGAAACGACGTTTGTGCAACCGGCCCTATCCCCTCGCCATAGCGAACTGATTGCTTTAAACCTTGGTTTATATAGGCTTTAGCTAAAATAAACGCATCTTTTAACGGATAGTCCTTTGCAAGGCATGCAGCAATAACAGACGCCATACTACAGCCAGTGCCATGATTGTGCGGAACCTGAATTTTTTCATTACCCAACCAGTACTCTTCATTACCTTGTGAGCAGTAATCAATACAGTAACCACTTGGGTAATCCCAATGCCCACCTTTTATAACCACCGCTTTGGCACCCCATGCCATTAGTTTGCTTGCTGCTTCTTTAATTGCTGCGGGGCCAATTAAATACACACCTGTTAATAACTGTGTTTCATGGGTATTAGGGGTAATTACATCCACCAGCGGTAATAGGCATTCTTTAATCGCGCTTACAGTGTCTTCTTCTGTTAGTAAATCACCGCTTGAGGCAATAGCCACAGGATCGTACACAATCACCGGCGGGGTTGGCCACTTCGCTTTGTAATGGCTAATATGCTCACTGATCAATTGAATTTGCTGCACGTTAGCTAACATACCAATTTTAATTACTTTGGCTTTCATGTCTTTTTCGAGTGCCAATAACTGCGACTCAATCACATCAGTAGAGACGGCATTAATCGCCTCAACACCTAAACTGTTTTGTGCTGTTAGTGCGGTAATCGCAGTACAACCGTGCACACCAAAGCTTTGCATTGCTTTAATATCAGCTTGAATACCTGCGCCACCGCCGGAGTCTGAGCCCGCAATCGTCCATACTACATTGTTCATAATGACCTACTTCCTAATTTTTTACGTTTGATGCCAAAATGGCATACCCATTGTGGGGGTTGATGGGGCCGCAACGTCTTTTTCTGGCATTGCTTTGGCGTTATAAGCAAAGCGCCCTGCTTCAACCGCTGCTTTAAATGCACGTCCCATGGTAATAGGGCAACCCGCACCCGCTATGGCTGAATTTAATAATACCGCATCATACCCTAATTCTAAGGCTTGGCAGGCATGCGATGGTAAACCTAACCCAGCATCAACAATTAATGTGCTGTTAGGTAAACGCTCCCGTATCGCCTTTAAGTTATAACTATTTAATAATCCCTTACCGGTACCAATTGGCGCGCCCCATGGCATTAGCACCTCGCAGCCTAATTCATCTAAACGTTGGCAAAGCACTAAGTCATCGGTGCAGTAAGGCAGTACTTTAAACCCATCTTTAATTAAAATCTCAGTGGCTTCAAGCAGAGCAAAAGGATCTGGCTGTAAGTTATAGTCATCGCCAATTAATTCCAGCTTTATCCAATCGGTAGCAAATACTTCTCGACACATTTTAGCTAAATTAATGGCCTCTTTAACACTGTGGCATCCTGCTGTGTTAGGTAAAACTTTGAGCCCTGTATTCTTTATAAGTTGCCAAAAATCATCTCCTGCAGCTGCGCTTTGCTGGCGACGTAAAGACACAGTAACAATATCCGCTCCTGAAGCATTAATTGCTTTAGTCATCGTCGCGGGAGATGGGTAAAGCGCAGAGCCAATCAGTAATCTACTTGAAAATTGCTCGCCATAAATAGTGATATTATCGGGAGGTAACATAATGGTTACCCTCCTTGAATCGGAGATAACACATCAATGCAATCACCATCATTAAGTGTGTAGTTAGCATGTTGCTCTTGAGGTACAAACTGGCCATTAATGGCTACTGCAAACGGTGCTTTAGCACCATACTCAATTAAACACTGTTTTAGTTCGCTACTTGTTAGGGTGAGCGCTTTACCATTAATTATTATATCCATCATTCCTCACTCTATTCTGGCAACAGCATCAGCAACTAAACTCGGCGCGAGCATGTAGCCATGGCGGTATAATCCATTAATACTAATTACCTGCCCCAGTTGTGTAACTTGTGGGCAGTTATCGCTAAACGCAGGGCGAAGCCCGGTTTGAATATTTAACAGTCGAGCCTCGGCAAAACCGCTGTGCACTGTATAAGCGGCTGAAAGTAACTCCAACGTTGAACGCACCGTTGCCGCCCCGTTATCTTGAGACTCAATTTCGGTGGCACCAATCACATATTCATGGTTCGGCTTAGGTGCTATATAAATAGGATAACGCGGATGCATTAACCTCACTGGCCGAGATAAATTAACCTCGGGTGCATAGAGTCTTGCCACTTCCCCGCGCACGCCTCGAAGGGGCTGATCTTGTTTGGCTCCAAGCCCTCGACAATCAATAATGTAATCAAACTCTCGATTATTCACTTTGTTATCAAAGATGCTGGCGCGCTGATTAAATACAAACTTTACTTTGCGCTTATTTAGCAACCTAAAACTGGCTTTGTAAAAGGCTTGGTTATCTATCTGCGCTTCACCGGGCAAAAATAGGCCTTGGCTAAATCGACCAGCCAGTTCAGGTTCTAGTTGCTCAATTTGCTGTGCATTAATTGCTTGAGCACTAAAATTTAGTAACGGCTTGATTCGCTGTGCAAAGCTTTGTAAGTCGCCTTTATCCTGCGGATGAGCAACCACTAGGGTACCTTGCTGTTGAAAAAATACCTCGCTATTTAGTTGTTCTAAAATAGCAGGCCATCGAGTAATAGAATCCACTCCCATTAAAGCCAATTCACGTTCGCACATAACAGACTCAGCTAGGGGGGCTAGCATCGCTGCTGCCACTTTACCGGCACTGTTCTGAGTATGTTCATCATCGGCTTCAAATACGGTAACACGATGTTGCTTACTTAACTCAAGCGCGGCCAACCGCCCTGCTAAACCAAAGCCCACCACAGCAATGTTATAAAACATAAACACTCCTAAATGTAGCTCATAGCCACCAGCTTTCAGCTGTCAGTAAAGCAACTCTTGCCTCTACGCTGCTTACTTTATCGCTGATAGCTGACAGCTAATAACTGAAAGCTGTGCTACAGCGCTTTATGGTAAATCTCTGAGCCTGTTTGCTTAAACTCTTCAGATTTAGCTTTCATCTCGGCCTCTACATCAACCATTTTGATTTCAATGGCATCACCCACGTTATTAGGATCAATACCGCGCGCTTCTAGATCTTTGGCGTAGTCGCGTACTTCTTGGGTTATTTTCATGGAACAAAATTTAGGGCCACACATAGAACAAAAATGCGCAACTTTGCCTGATTCTTGCGGCAGTGTTTCATCATGGTATTCACGGGCGCGAACAGGGTCTAAACCAATATTAAACTGGTCATGCCATCTAAATTCAAAGCGCGCTTTTGATAGCGCGTTATCTCGCTCTTGTGCACCTGGGTGACCTTTCGCTAAATCGGCGGCATGAGCGGCAATTTTGTAGGTAATAAGGCCTTCTTTAACGTCTTCTTTATTTGGCAAACCTAAATGCTCTTTAGGTGTTACGTAACACAACATAGCACAGCCATACCAAGCAATCTGCGCTGCACCAATACCCGAGGTTATATGATCATACCCTGGAGCAATATCTGTGGTCAGTGGGCCTAAGGTATAAAATGGCGCTTCATCGCAATGTTTAAGTTGCTCATCCATATTGGCTTTGATCATATGCATAGGCACATGTCCAGGGCCTTCTATGAACACTTGTACATCATGCATCCAAGCTATTTTAGTCAGTTCCCCTAAGGTACGCAGCTCACTAAATTGCGCTTCATCGTTCGCATCGGCAATAGAACCCGGACGTAAACCGTCCCCTAGTGAAAAACACACATCGTATTGTTTTAAAATTTCACAAATATCTTCAAAGTGAGTGTATAAGAAGTTTTCTTTGTGGTGCGCTAAACACCATTTAGCCATAATTGAGCCACCACGTGACACAATACCGGTTACGCGTTTTGCTGTCATTGGCACATAACGCAATAGCACACCAGCATGAATGGTAAAGTAATCAACGCCTTGTTCTGCTTGTTCAATCAGAGTATCGCGAAATATTTCCCAGGTTAGGTCTTCTGCTACACCATTGACTTTTTCAAGTGCTTGGTAAATTGGAACAGTACCGATAGGTACTGGCGAATTACGCACCAGCCATTCACGGGTTTCGTGAATGTAACGCCCTGTTGATAAATCCATTACGGTGTCGGCACCCCAGCGGGTTGACCACACCATTTTTTCAACTTCTTCTTCGATAGATGAACCCACTGATGAATTACCAATATTGGCGTTAACTTTAACTAAAAAGTTACGACCAACAATCATAGGCTCGCTTTCTGGGTGATTAATATTGTTAGGTAAAATAGCGCGTCCGCGAGCAATTTCATCACGCACAAATTCAGGAGTAATAAACTCAGGGATACTCGCGCCAAACGACTCCCCTTTATGCTGCGCAGCTAATAACTCTTCACGTATTTGCGCGCGCCCCATGTTTTCACGTATCGCTACATATTCCATTTCTGGGGTGACTATTCCTTGGCGAGCATAATGCATTTGGGTGACATTTTTACCTGCTTTTGCACGGCGTATTTTTAGAAGGTGTTCAAAGCGAATATGATCTAGCCCATCATCAGCCATACGCTGCTGTGCAAACTGTGAGGTTACCGACTCGAGTACTTCGGTATCATTACGGCTCTCAATCCATTGTTCACGGTATTTATTAAGTCCCTTGCGCACATCCAATTTAAATTCAGGATCGGTATACGGGCCTGATGTATCGTAAACACGCAGTGGTGCATTTGACTCATACACTGGGTTTTGTTCATCACCACCAATAAAAGTATCGCTCAATGTGATTTCACGCATACCCACACGTACATTTTCTTGCGTGCCTTCAACATACACTTTATGAGAACTTGGGAATGGTTGCCCTGTAAGGTTATAAATATAATCTGATGCGGCCGCACGAGTTTCGCGACGGGTGGCTTTATTTATTGTATTTGACATGACTTACCTCATTGCTAAAGGGTTGTCTTGTCAGATATTCCGCTGAGGAATAGAGAAAGATCGTAAAGTAGCTTTATGCGACTTTGCGGCCTAAGACGGATCTTGCTTTTTTGTGCGCATAAAAAAAGACGCACAAGCGTCCTAGTTAGGCAGCTTGTTCCCTACGCAGGTATTAACCTGATCAGGTTCACGGATCCCGCTTTCGCGATCTCAGCCTAAATAAAACTTAGGCACTCCGACAAGTATTTGAATTGTTCGTTGATTTGATAATGTTTTGATCAAATCTTCGACGAGTGTACGCCAGTTGAAAATTCCCTGCAAGGGGCTGTTTTTCAAAACTCAAAAATTATTTTGGGATAAACACAAATTTTTGTTCAGCTTGCATTACCAATGTTTGGTCTTGCATGTTAAGCACTGCACCTTGCTGTAGAGCTTGTAAAAACTGTTGTTCAAACTCATCCAGTTCAGGGCCACATGATTTACGTGTCATACCTAATTTGCTTACGCTCAGGCTACTGTCTTCAAGTGAGCCTTCACCAAAAAACTTATTACATCCGGCAAAGCCGTTTATTTGTAGCGCTTCTATAAAACTCATTGATGCTTTAAAGGACGCGGGAATAGCCAAATCATCAACCTTTGATAATTGCCATTGTGTATATTTTAGCTGCTCAGTGGTAACTGTCCCTGTTGATGCGCAACCAACACATAAACCGATTACGAGCATCGGTATTGCTGCTAATTTCATGTTACTACTAACTTATTGTCTAATTAATGTAATAGTATCAATATTTGTCAGGTTTATCCGTTAAAAATGCATATTTTAAATGTAAATTTTTGTTTAAAAGTTACGCTATTTAGCGCTATGCAACGGCTTGGAATAAGTTATCTATCTGTGGTGGTAAAAATGGACGACCTTTCTCATTAACCGATGTACCAATAACTAAGGCATTGAGCATCACTTTTTCATCTTGTTTGCGCACTACCGTTTGTTTAAATGCAAACTTAAGACGGCTAATACGCACAGGCTCTACCGCCACATAAAACTCATCCCCTGGTAGTAGGGAATGTTTGTAATCCATTTCACTGCGTATCACCACTAAGTTAATTTTATCTTTCGCAAGTTGTGAAAAGTCAACGCCGTGTGCGTATAAAAATTCGTGGCGAGCGTGCTCAAGATAATTAAAATAAACACTGTTATTCACAATACCTTGTAAGTCACATTCGTAGTCGCGTACCTTAAAGTCTACTTTAAAGGTCATATTAGTAATCCCAATTATTTAACGTATAATTGCCGCGTTTATAGCACAAGTGTTGAAATAATTGCTACCATACAAGTCCCTAAAATGGAGTTAAGTAACCTAATGAACTTACGTTTGTCTTTAATTACAGCCACGTTATTACCCCTGCTCGCAGCACCTATCTATGCTAACGCAGATGACACCGAACTAGAGAAAATCATTGTTACCGGTGACTTTCAGCAAGAAAGCATTCAAACATTAAGCGCCAGTGCCAGCTTATTTTCTGAAAATGAAATGAATCAACGTGGTGCAACATATTTAGACGAAATGTTAGCCAGTGCAGCCAATGTAAACTTTGCTGCTGGTGCGTCTCGCGGTCGTTATATTCAAATTCGCGGTGTCGGTTTACGCTCGCAGTTTGTTGACCCGATAAATCCATCTGTGGGCTTAGTAATTGACGGTATTAATTATTCAGGCTTAGGTGGTAGTTCATTATTGTT
Source organism: Pseudoalteromonas sp. S1610 (assembly GCF_005887465.1). Lineage (GTDB taxonomy): Bacteria > Pseudomonadota > Gammaproteobacteria > Enterobacterales > Alteromonadaceae > Pseudoalteromonas > Pseudoalteromonas undina. The sequence continues at coordinate 11,235 of NZ_PNDI01000005.1, forward strand.
TGATATTGACCAAGTAGAAATTTATCGCGGTCCTCAAGGTACACGTTTTGGTGCAGATGGCATGGCGGGCATGATCCAAATGCAATCAGCTAATGCAACCAGCGATCCTAGCTTAAAGTTACATTTAGGCGCTGGCACTTATAACAGCCACGAAGCAGGCCTTGCTGCTAGTACCGGTTTAACAGATGACACCAGTGCCCGCGTTAGCTACTTTCGCAGAAAGTCTGACGGCTACGTAGACAACCTTTATTTAGATAAACCCACTCAAGATCAAGATGAGCAAGTTGCACGCTTTAAATTAAACAGCCAACTCACAGCTCATTTAAATTCAGAACTTAACCTGCATTATATTGATATTAATAATGGCTACGATGCATTTACCCTTGATAATTCTCGCAACAGCCTTGCTGATCAACCAGGCGAAGATAATCAACAAAGTTATGCTATTGGCCTGAATAATACTTACACTGGTTTTGATGCCTTTGATGTCAGCTTAAACCTTTCAGCCATTGATACAGAACTTTTTTATAGTTTTGATGAAGACTGGGTGTGTAACGATACTAATAAGCCGCAATTATGTGCCGCTGGTTTACATCCTGATGGTTATAGTTCAACAGATATTTATAGCCGCGATCGTGATGATCAAGCGCTCGATCTGCAATTTACTGGTAAAGCAGGTAACTGGGTTGCGGGTATTTACTATCAAAACCGTGATGTGGATTTAGAGCGTCAATATACGTGGTTAGCCAACCCGTTTGCTTCAACCTATGAAACTAATAACATTGCAGCTTATGGCCAATTAGCCACAGCAATTGGCCCAAAAACTACGCTTATTACTGGTTTACGAGTTGAGCAATATCAAGGAGATTACACCGATAGTAACGGTTTTATTGAAGAAACTGACGATATTATGCTCGGTGGTAAAATTGCACTTGAATACCAAGTTATTGACCGTACCATGATTTACACCAGTATCACCCGCGGTTACAAAGCTGGTGGTATTAATTCAGAAGCGCTAGCAAAAGCAAAAGATGAAGGTTTAAGCTTAGATGCTGATTTTTTCAAACAGCATACCAGCTTTGATCCAGAGTACTTGTGGAGTGGTGAGTTTGGCGTTAAAGGTTCATCGCTAGATGACAAGTTTACCCTGCGCTTAGCGGCGTTTTATATGCACCGCGATAATATTCAATTAAAGTCGTGGCAAGTATCAGATCAACAATTTACCGGTTATGTCGCCAATGCCAGCTCTGGCAGCAACTACGGTCTTGAAATTGAAGGCAGCTACTTACTTACTGATAATTTACTCATTAGCGGTAGTGCTGGCTATTTAGATACGAAAATAAACGACTTTGTCACTAAATCGGGCTTAAACCAAGATGGCCGCGAGCAAGCACAAGCGCCTAAATATCAATACGCATTTAGTGCACGCTACAATGTTACTGATGAGCTATATGCAATGTTAGGCGTTGAAGGCAAAGACGATTATTACTTCTCAGACAGCCATAATGCACAAGCTCCAAATACAAACTTAGTAAATGCGAGCCTTGGTTACGAAGCAGAAAACTGGGCTGTTCGTGCATGGGCACGTAATGTGTTTGATGAAACCGTTCCAACTCGCGGTTTTGAATTTGGTAACAACCCGTTAGATGGTTATACAAGTCAAACTTACATTCAACTAGGTGAGCCACGTGTGGCCGGTGTTACGTTTACGCTTAATCTGTAATACAGCGAACCAGTTGTCAGTTAGAGATAAAAAACACCGCGTTTAGTGCAAACGCGGTGTTTTTTTATCTGATAGCTTACCGCTAAAAGCTTAGCTGCTAATGATTTTAAATTTAACAGTACATACCTCGTAGCTCGTAGCTCGTAGCTCGTAGCTCGTAGCTCGTAGCTCGTAGCCATTATTTAAGCTCTTACCACATCAAACGCAATCACTTCTTTTATTTTTTGTCTATTGGTTGCTAGCATGACGAGCCTATCAATCCCCAATGCAACCCCCGCACATTGCGGTAAACCATGTTCCAATGCCGCAATTAAACGCGTATCCACAGGAACTTGCTTTAAGCCGTTAGCAGCACGATAGGCGTTATCTTCGTTAAACCTTTTTGCTTGTTCTTTAGCATTAGTGAGCTCATTAAAGCCGTTAGCCAGTTCCATATTTTTATAATACAACTCAAAACGCCCTGCTACTCGCTCATCGTGTTCACAAATTTGTGCCAGTGCCGCTTGTGATGCCGGAAAGTGATACACAAAACATGGCTTATCTTGTCCTATTGTTGGCTCTACTTTCATACAAAATAATAATTGCAGCAAGGTATCTTTATGAGTCTCGTTTTTAGCAATATCAGCAAAGCCATGTTCGCATGCGAGTTGTTGTAACTGCGTGATAGATACAGTTAATGGATCGACCCCTAACGCGCGTTCAAATGCCTTTTGGTAGGTAACGCGCTCTGCAGGAGCAACCTCAAGAATGAGCTGCATTAGCTCATCTATTTCGTCCATTAAAGCAAATTCGTCAAACCCAGGCCGATACCATTCAAGCATAGTAAATTCAGGATTATGATGACTGCCCGCTTCTTCATTTCGAAATGCCTTACAAAGCTGAAAAATAGCGCCTGAGCCGGCCGCTAACAAGCGTTTCATCGCAAACTCTGGAGATGTTTGCAAAAACAGGGGGAGCCCACCAGCATGGCCTGGGCCCACAAATGTAGTATTAAAGCTGGCTAAATGCACATCGGTTACACTGGCAGCACTTAAACTCGGTGTTTCGACTTCCATTACATTACGCTCATAAAAGAATTCCCGAATGCTGCGCATAATTGCTGCGCGTTGCTTAAGTATTTCTATGCTGGCACTCGGCTTCCAAAGATCTGCTGACATATTTTCTCCAAAAAAAATCCCAGCTTAAGCCGGGATTTAATTAATAAGACGCGTTGCTGCTTACTTAACACGGCTCACGTATTCACCATTACGAGTGTCTACTTTAATTACTTCGCCAATTTGAACGAATAATGGAACACGTACTACAGCACCTGTGCTAAGCGTTGCTGGTTTACCACCCGTGCCCGCTGTATCACCTTTAAGGCCCGGATCAGTTTCAGTGATCTCAAGCTCAACAAAGTTTGGTGGAGTTACAGCAATTGGGCTGCCGTTCCATAATGTAATAGTACATACATCGTTTTCAACTAACCATTTGCCAGCATCGCCCAGTGCTTTTTCGTCAGCAGCGATTTGTTCAAATGTTTCATTGTTCATGAAATGCCAAAATTCACCGTCTGTATATAGGTACGCTAAATCGGTATCCATTACATCAGCACCTTCAACCGATTCACCCGATTTAAAGGTTTTTTCAAGTACCTTGCCAGAGATAAGCTTACGGATACGAACACGGTTAAACGCTTGGCCTTTACCCGGTTTTACCATTTCATTTTCTAAGATACTGCAAGGTTCGCCGTCCATCATAATTTTTAGGCCGCCCTTGAACTCGTTGGTGCTATAATTCGCCATCGTTTCCTCTATTTATATTTTTCGAGTAATCTACGTGCCAATGATACAAAGAAATGAAGCAAATTTGCATAAAAACTGGCAAAAAGAATTAGCAAATGTAGTTACCTGCCCAAAAGTGTTGTTAGAAATGGTTGGTTTATCGAGCCAAGTCCATGAAAACGACATAAAAGCTCGTAGCTTGTTTCCTGTTCGTGTGCCATTGCCTTTTATAAAAAAAATTCGTCATGGCGATGCAAATGATCCTTTATTGCTGCAAGTTATGCCTCGCCATCAAGAATTTTTAACTAAGTCGGGGTTTAATAAAGATCCGCTACTTGAGCAAGATAACAATCAACCAGGTCTGTTACATAAATATAAATCACGTGTTTTAGTCATGTTTAAAACTGGTTGTGCGGTAAATTGCCGCTACTGCTTTAGACGCCATTTTCCTTATCAAGAAAACCAGTTAAATAAACGCAGCCTTATTGATGCATTGAGCTATATACAAGCTGATAAAAATATTAACGAAGTGATTTTAAGTGGTGGCGATCCACTAATGGCCAAAGACGATGCTATTAGTTGGTTTTTAGATGAGCTTGAGCAAATGCCACAAATAAAACGAATGCGCATACACAGCCGCTTACCCGTTGTGATCCCTGCACGCATTACTGAACAATTATGTGAAAGATTAGCAAAGTCACCACTAAAAATTATATTCGTGAATCATATTAACCATGCTAACGAAATAGACAATGACTTTAAAAACGCCATGAACATGCTAAAACAAGCCAATGTACTGTTATTAAATCAGGCGGTTATTTTAAAAGACGTGAACGATACAGTTGATGCGCAAATAAACTTAAGTGAAGCGTTGTTTGATGCAAATGTATTGCCTTATTACTTACACTTACTAGATAAAGTAGAAGGCGCAAGTCATTTTGATATAGATGAGGCACAAGCCATAAAAATAATGGCAGAGCTTTTAGAGGCCCTGCCAGGATTTTTAGTGCCTAAACTAGTAAGAGAAATAGGAGGCCAAAAAAGTAAAACCCCTATTGACCTCAAATTGGTTTAAACATAAACGTTTACATTATTCCCAAGTGTTGCAGTAACCGACTTAGCCGGTGTTTGTGCACTTGAGGTTTGTGTAGCACCTTCAATAAGCGCAAGTGCAGCGGCGCCATCAGCTTGCTGTTGCTTTTTAGATAAAGCAGCAGTTAAAACCTCTGCGCCTTGGCCTGCACCAGGGATTGTAGGTAGATTTCCACCTGATATATTCATAACTCACACCTGACATTTAAATGTAATACACGTATTATAGTCGTTGAATTGGTAAATTACTTTACCAACCCACTTAAGTATTTATCGGCAACATTGCACTAAGCTTTAGGAAAACCATGGATTCTATAATTGAACAACTCAACGCCAACTTAAAAATTGTTTACCGTCAGGCGCTTGATGCTGATAAAAAACTCGATGAGTTACAACAGCAAGGCCACGGAAAATTTAAAGCCTTATTTGCCGAAGACGCTGGATTTAGCTTTGAAGCTAAACGCTTTAAGCCGTACGTTTTAGACGTTGCCGCTGATGTAGAAAGCTTATCAAGCGACGGTTTAGACGAAGAAAAGCTAAAACAAGCAGTTATTAAACTACAAAACTTATTAACCTTGTTAGCGACCTTTAAGTAAGCACTCTGGGCTTACTGCGCAAAACATCTGTTGCACAGATGTTTTGCGCTATGTTACTTAATTCGCGGTAAAATTTGTTCACCAAACCACTCTGTTAATAAGCGTTTTTCGTAGTAAAATGCTTCATCTCGACCCATTTTAATTTTATCCATAAAACCCATATCTTTTAAGCTTACGTTATCTTCTTGTGCGACAACGCCACTTTCATCACTAAGCACATAATTAAATTCAATGCGTGGAAAGTGAATAGGTTTAACCACTCGGATTTCGTTAACACCGCCATAGCGTACGTCTCCGGCTAAATCTAAATCGGTTACTTCAATTTTTAAACTGTAGTTTTTAGGAAGTTGCTCGCTGAGCTTTGCAAAGTGTTCATCAATACTTTTGGCTATTTGCTTATGGTATGAGCCTTTAGTTTGGTTTGATGGGCGTACATCGCGATAATCATTAAAGTCATGCCATTTCACTTGAGCCTCACCCGCGCAAACAACACTCGGTAGTGCAATACACATCAACATTGCTATTTTTTTAACTAAGTTCATACGTTTCTCCAACGAGTATTTTGATCATTGTGATCAATTGAATATTTTACAAATCGCTATACATCACTTTAGCAATTACATATGAACTATAACTTAATCTTTACGCTGAGGTGTTATTAAAATTGCACAAAATGTAATCGAAAGTACAGTTTACGATCATACTATTACAAAGCAAATAAAATAATACATGTAAAAACTCATTATTTATGGTGAAATTAGGGTAATTGAACAGAGGTTTCCAAGGAGCATTCATGGCAATTTTAGTAACCGGTGGCGCAGGCTATATTGGCTCACACACCGTTTTAGAACTTTTACAGCAAGGCAGCGACGTTATCGTTATCGATAACTTAAGTAACTCCTCTGAAGAGTCACTTGAGAGAGTGAAAAAAATAACCGGTAAAGCAATTACTTTTTATCAAGGTGATATTTTAGATAAATCCTTTTTAGACTCAGTATTTGCAAAACATAACATTGATAGTGTAATTCATTTTGCAGGTTTAAAAGCAGTTGGTGAGTCGGTAGCCAAACCAATCGCGTATTATCAAAATAACGTACAAGGCACATTAACACTAGTTGATGCTATGCGTGACGCGGGTGTGTTTAAACTGGTATTTAGCTCATCTGCAACAGTTTATGGTGACCCTGCAAGCTTACCAATACGCGAAGACTTCCCCGTTGGCGGTACAACCAACCCATATGGTACGTCTAAACTAATGGTTGAAATGATGCTGCAAGATATAGCTAAATCAGATGAGCGCTTTGCGTTTGCTATTTTGCGCTACTTTAATCCTGTTGGTGCACATGAGTCAGGTTTAATTGGTGAAGATCCTAATGGCATTCCTAATAATTTACTGCCTTTCATTTCACAAGTTGCGGTTGGTAAATTAAAGCAGCTCGCTATATTTGGCGATGATTACGACACGGTAGATGGTACTGGCGTTCGCGATTACATTCACGTTGTAGATTTAGCCTTAGGGCATTTAAAAGCGCTTGATAAAATAGCCGCAGAAACCGGCGCACTTATTTATAACCTTGGTACCGGTAACGGCTATTCAGTATTACAAATGGTCAATGCGTTTATTAAGGCTAGCGACCAAGCTATCCCTTATGCGGTGTCACCTCGTCGCCCTGGTGATATTGCAGCCTGTTATGCTGCGCCAGAAAAAGCGCTTAGTGAACTAGGCTGGCAAGCCGAGCGTGGTATTGATGTCATGATGCAAGATACTTGGCGCTGGCAGTCAAATAATCCAAATGGATATAAGTCATAAAGGCTTCTTTAAGTTATCAGCTTAAAATTAAAACACCGCATTTAAATTAAATTCGGTGTTTTAATGTTGTACTTACCAATTTTGCATTTCTACAATCCGTGACTGGGTTCGCGCATATTCAAAACTTAACTTTTTACCTTGGTATAACTCGTTTATGTCGGCCTGGGCATTAATTACCAGTAATTTGTGGCAATCGTAAAACTCATCGACTAAGGCAATAAAACGCCGAGCTTCATCATCGAAAGTATGCTCATCTAACTGCTGCTTTTCGCGCTGATAGCTGTCTTCTATACCATGTACAATAACTTTACCAGTTGCCTCTTTTCCCATTACTGGCACATTCGCGATGTATACTACCGAAAACTGTTCTGCTAAAAACATATAGTCATTGGCGCTACGAGGGCCTGAGCACAATGCCATAAAATCAATCAGTAAAGCATCCTCAGTTCTTAATAAATAAGACAGAGCTCGGCCATGCACAGTCATTGTATTATCACGCATTGCTTGAGGGTGTGCGGATAAAAACCCAGCCTCAAATTCAACACCGGGCAAGTTAATAAAATAATGACGACTACTTCTGCCGTACCTGAAGCGGTGATCTTCCTCCCCCGCTACGTTAATTACACGACAATGCGCATTTATTAAATCGATAGTTGGTAAAAATCGCGCGCGTTGCAAGCCGTTGTAATAAAGTTGCTCGGGTTTTGCGTTAGAGGTTGCTACTAGCACCACGCCTTGTTCAAATAAAGCGTTAAATAACCGAGCCATGATCATGGCATCACCAATATCACTAACAAAAAACTCATCAAAGCACAGTACCTTTATCTCTTTGGCCCACTGTTTAGCAATTATTTGCAGCGGATTTTTATCTCCTTGTAACTTGGCTAGTTGAGCATGAACTTTTTCGATAAAATGATGGAAATGCAGGCGCTGCTTTTTCTCTGTAGGTAAGTTTTCATAAAATAAATCCATCAACATAGATTTACCCCGACCAACCGGGCCATATATATATATTCCCTTTGTTGAAGGTGCTTTTTTCCACCAGCTTGCAGGCTGATTTAATTGCTCACTTAAAGACTGTAACGCACTCACAGCTTGGTGCTGCGCCGCATCGAACTCAAGCTCTCCTGATGAAACTTTGTTATGGTACAGGCTTAAAATTTCTGTGCTGGGCTCTGTCATGGTATTTCACTATCCGCTATACTCGCGGCCATTGTAGCCGACTAAAAATGTGAACAACATGAAATTTCCTTGCCGTTTAGATAAATTTATTAGCCATTTAGCAGAGTTACCACGCTCAAAAGCCCGCGCAGCAATAAAAAGCCAAGCGGCTAGCGTTAATGGCGAGGTGATCACGGCATTTGACTTTCAAGTTACTCAACAAGATGATGTGTTATTTTATGATCAGCCATTAGTTTTTTTAGGTAAACGCTACTTTATGCTCAATAAGCCGGTAGGTTATGTGTGCGCTAATTCAGATGAGTTACACAAAACCGTATTTGATTTGCTTGATGAGCCAAACATGGCCGACTTTCACATTGCCGGGCGTTTAGATATAGACACCACTGGCCTAGTGCTTATTACCAATGATGGCGAGTGGTCACACAAAATTACCTCGCCGAAAAAGAATAAGTTTAAAACCTACCTAGTCGAAACCCAAGAACCGATTACCGAAGATGCACTTAAACAACTACGCGATGGTGTGCAGTTACACAATGAAAAAGATTTAACTCGCCCTGCTATTGCTGAACGCTTGGGCAGTTACGGTTTACGTTTGTCGATTTCTGAGGGGAAGTATCACCAAGTAAAACGCATGCTAGCAGCGGTAGATAACAAAGTGGTTGAATTACATCGTGAACAAATTGCGGATATAAAGTTAGGTGAAGACTTGGCTGCAGGTGAATACCGCCCATTAACTGCCGCAGAGATAAAACTGTAAGGTTGTTTAGGTGTTAGGAAATGGTTTCGGGCCACGAGGTTCGGGCTGTTCACCTGCCGCTCTAGGCTCGATGCTCGTTGCCTTCTATAATCTTGCCTAATCTCTGTTCTTACGATTTAATCTGCACTAAATCAAAGTCTGTCATCCCAGGTACAATCGCTTGCAGCCGAGACTCAGTAATATCTAGAGAGTTTAAACATTCACAATATTCAGAGGCTTTAAGTTCTAATTGATGGGCTTTTTTCTGTAACGACTTATCGATTTCTTTGGTGATGATATCCATGCGTTGCCCCATGTCGTTCATGCGGTCTTCTATATTGCCTTCTCGAGATTTAAATGCATCCCCAAGCGACATTAAAATTGCACCCAAAGAGCCATGTACAGCGGAGTGTATTTTTTGACTAATTTCTTTAGTAAAAAAATCATCTATTTGGGAAAGCGATTGAGGAGCTATAAAAAAGAAATCGTCGCCACGTTTAAACTTATCCATAAGTGCGCGCTCTACATATTGTAATTGCGTTTTTAGCACTTCGGGTTCTTTATCTGACATGCCCTCAACAACATGCTCAATAGCACTGAGTCCTAGGTTAACGCCATCGGTCGCTAAATCGACCAACTCAGGAACTGTTTGACGAATACCATTGCTAAATTGTTCTAGCACTTTGCTTTCGTCGGTGCTTAAGTCGACCCAGTAGCCTCGAATAAACAATTGATTATTATTGTTAATTTGCACCCTAGTTTGGCCTTTATCAACAATACGGATCACATCATCGGTAATAATTAAACCATGACGAAGTTCAACATCACATTGTTTTTGTGCGATTGCATTGGAGCTTAAAAGTGCCATTGATAACGCCAATATCGAACGAGATAAAAACGCCATAAACACCTCAAAAAAGACTAAAATAGGGGGTGGCTAGATTAACAAAAAACCAACTTTATGCAAGCAAAAGTAACACCCTAAAAACAAGGCACCATGAAACGTAACGTTTACACAGCGCCTTTATCCTCTGGCTTGTACTATTAAATAGGTGAGCCTGGTGGTATTGGCAGGGCTTTAAAATTGTCAGGCCACTGCCCTGTTGTTAAAAACTGATTAATTTGCGATGCTAAATAGTTTTTAAATGCGCTGTCACCCACTTCAGGATGGCCTAGCAAAGAGTGCTGATTAAACTCATCAGCAAGCTTGCTTAAATAGAAATGTAGTTGCGCTTGCACTTCAGGGCTTAAACCGTCGTTAGCGACAAGATCAGCCATGGTTTTTGCCGTTAGGTACTGTACTCGTTGTGTTACTTTTCCTGTCATGGTGGCAGGTGCTGATACATTAAACACTTGCTTATTTAACTGTTTAAGTAGCTCATCTAGGCTATAAAAGCGGTTATCACGTGCTTGCTGCTGTGCTAATCGATTTAATCGTTGAGCATTAAGTAATAGCGATAGACTATGCTGCGCTGCCACTTCAGGCAATGCAAGTGCATCCATAGTTAAGCCGGTACGACCCACTATACTTTCTCGTGATTTAGACTCGCCATACGCCTTTGGTACAATCAAAGACAGTATCGACTCTGGCAGCGTTAAATTAGTTGCTTTTAGGGTGGCTAAAATAGCATTAACAGCTTGTTGCTGAGCCTCTTTAGTTACAACTTGGGCGCCTTTAACGGGTGCGTCACTACGAATTTCATAGTCATAATCAACGCCCGCAATAAGCTTTGCAACCGCTTCAACTTGATAACGGTGGAACAAGTAAAGTGGCACTAGCTTTTCTTCTAACTGCGACAGTGCAACCCCAGTTTTTATATTGTTAATACCAAACTGCCCGAGCGCTTGCTTTCGCACATCAAGCACTCTAAGTAATTCTTCACTTGGATTACTGCCATTATCCCAAAGATGCGCTGTAGGGTGCGCCCCACCTTTGGCACGGGCATCACTGTCAGAAATAAACGCCAAACCTTGTGCTTTATTTTGCAGTAAAATAGCAGCGAGTGCTTCGCTTTCATCTTGGCCGGTAAAGTCACTGTAGCCATATTTGATCACTTGCGTATCCCATGCGCCCATACCTTTAGCATAACCATCAGATACGTCTAACTGACCATTATCTGCAAAGCTCAATAACGGATGCGGATAATCCATCACCGAAGCTCGATTATTTACTGACGCAGCAAAGTTGTGCGCAATACCCAGTGTATGACCAATTTCATGAGCACTGAGCTGACGAATACGATCAAGTGCCATTGCATGTAAAGTACCAGCCACTTCATTGCCTTTTAAATAAGGCGCAGCGAGTGATTCAGCAATAAGGATATCTTGACGCACTCGCAGCGACCCTAGTGTCACATGGCCTTTAATAATTTCACCTGTACGTGGGTCTATAATTGAACTGCCATAAGACCAACCTCGGGTTGCACGATGCACCCATTGAATAACGTTGTAGCGCACATCCATAGGGTCTGCATTACTTGGTAGCACTTTAACTTTAAAGGCATTTTTATAGCCTGCAGCATTAAAAGCGTCATTCCACCATTGCCCGCCATCTAATAAAGCCGTTTTTACTGGTTCAGGTACCCCTGGATCTAAGTAATAAACAATAGGCTCTATCGGCTCACTAACTGCTAGGTTTGGATCTTTTTTTGCTAAACGATGACGCGGAATGTAACGCACGTACATAGACTCATCGAGCCCTGCTGCATAATTTTTATGCTCCACACTCCAATAACCCGATTGCGGGCTAAATTTTCGTGGCGTGTAATTATCATCAGGCAATTGAATAAGTGAATGGTGCATGTGCACACTCAAAGCGTAAGGATCAGCACTCACTTGGCGAACGTATTTACCTGGTTTAGACCCTTTAAAGGTGAGAATGGCTTCAAGTTCAGTATTTTTCAAAAATGCTTTTGAGCGATTCATAAATACCGCACTGCGTGACTCATCAAGGCTAAACTGCCCTTGCTTGCGCGCAGCTAAAGTACGGCTTACGCCATGTACGTCACTCAGTAAATAAGGGGTGTAATCTATTAATGCAGCATTGTCATCTTGAGCGACAACTTTAAAACCCGCCAAAATGCTGGATGCAAATGCTTCTTTAACGCTTTGCTGCTCTGCTATATTACTCGTGTTTGCACGGTAGTAAGTATTTACGGCACGTAACATCACCTTGTTGCCAAAGCGCTCAAACTGTACCAAATAGGTACCGCCTAATTGGCCTCTATCTAAACCTATGTCGTTAGAGCCAACGCCATAAGGCAAGCTATGCTGTAGTAAAAATTGTTGCTCAAGTTTATCAACTTTTAAATACACATTGCCGTTTTGGGTATCGTAAAAGAAAGAAAAATAACCAGGGAAATGGTTCATTTTTTCAGTAAATTCGTCAATAGACTTAATTGCTGCGTGCGCTTGAGTTATCATACAGAGCAGCACAGTAAAGAGTATGTAACTTAATCGTGATATTTTTTGCATAATCTTATCTTTGTTATTAGCGTTTTAAATGCGATGTAGGTACCCCATTATAGGGGGTTATTTATACAATACAGTTATTTAAGACGAATTTCAGCGCTCTAAACTAATCTCTCTCACATTATGATTAGTTTTAACACGTTATCAGGAAAAAAGAATGCGTAGACTCCCACCAGTATTACTAGAAGATGGCTGTTCAAGAGAACTTTTGTCGTTAATTCGTACTATTTTAGCGGCATGTAAAGAAATTTCATTTCGCGTCGGTCAAGGTGAATTATCGGGCGTATTAGGCTCAACCCTCGATGAAAATATTCAAGGCGAAACACAAAAGAAACTCGATGTACTGTCTAATCAGTTATTAAAAGATATATTGCTGGAGTCAGGCACAGTTAAAGCGATTGCCTCTGAAGAAGAAGATTATACTGTTGCCGGTAACCCAGATGCCGAGTACATTGTTGCATTTGATCCACTTGATGGCTCGTCAAATACCGATATTAACTCACTTGTAGGTACTATTTTTTCTATTATGAAAGCACCTGTGGGCTCAGATGCTGCTGATGAAAAGATTTTTATGCAACCTGGGCATCAACAAGTGGCTGCAGGTTACGTACTGTATGGCCCATCAACTATGCTTGCGCTAACAACGGGTAAAGGTACACGCATGTTTACCTTAGATAAAACCCAAGGTAGCTTTTTACTTACTCAAGATTTTGCCGCTATTCCTGCTAAAACTAATGAATTTGCAATTAACGCCTCTAACCAGCGCCACTGGGAACCAGCGATGCAAAACTACATTAATGACTTACTTGCCGGAGATACAGGCCCTCGCGCTCAAAACTTCAATATGCGTTGGATTGCTGCAATGGTTGGCGATGTTCATCGTGTACTTAGCCGTGGTGGTTTATTTACTTACCCAACTGACACTAAAGATCCTAATAAACCTAATAAACTACGTTTACTATATGAAGCAAATCCAATGGCAATGCTAGTAGAGCAAGCAGGTGGTATTGCTTCAACAGGCACTGAGCGTATTATGGATATTCAGCCTGATGCTATCCATCAGCGAGTTGCGGTTATTTTAGGCTCTAAAGACGAAGTAGAAACTTGCTTGAGCTATCATAAGTAAACTTTAAGAATAGGTTTTAGGTTTCAGTTGTCAGCTAGAGATTAGCCCAGTAGTGGTTACTAACATCTGAAAACTGTTGCTTAAAACCTTTCATACTTTCTGATAACCACCTGCTACTGTTGTAGCAGCTTTAACAACTGTGCGAGCTTTTGATGAGTCAACTCGCCCATTTGCTCGCTATTACTTAGCGCGTAAATAACGCCTTCATGCTCAGCGCAATTTATGTCATCTCGCGACTCAATAACATTTGCCCACAGCTGTAAATCGTCAATATCAATTTCTTTATTGAAACAACGCATAAGTACATTAATTAGTACAGGCTTTGTGAGTGTGTACAGGTAGGTTTTATTGCTTGCTGCGGTTGAAACAATCACACTAATGGCACTATCTCTTTGCTCGCCAAATGTAATAAATTCAGCCAATGCTTTTTGTATATTCATAATGTTTGTTATTCTTGCTGCTCTACTGTTAATAAGACCTAAAATGACCCAGATAAACTGCAGCCAATGTAATACAACGCTTAACTGTAATGTTAATGATATAACCGCATGTTGGTGTTATCAGTTACCTACTATTTTACCACTCGATGATACAGCAACCAGCTGCTTATGCCGCTTATGTACTCTTGCTAAAATAAATAACTATTTAGAGACTATATACACTCAACCAATAAAAGCTCAAATCGCTTTTGCTAAACAATTTAGAAGCCATGATAATTTAATTGAAGGGTTAGATTACACCATGCAGAATAATTATATGGTGTTTAGTAAGTGGTATTTTTTAAAACGTGGTACTTGCTGCAAAAACGGGTGTAAAAATTGTCCCTATAATTAAATTAGCCACCCACTGCAATAGGCAGTGAGCTATCAGCGCCCCACTCACTCCACGAGCCGTCGTAAACACTTAAATTATTATATCCGCATTCATCAGCGAACAGTGCAAGCGCACAGGCAGTAACCCCCGAACCGCAGCTAAACTGTATCTGGGTTGCATTACCGACTAATTCACTAAACTGTGTTTGTATAAAGTCGAGTGATTTTGCCTCGCCATTTTCTAATAAACTACTTAAAGGTAGCGAGTAGCTATTAATAATGTGGCCGCTGCGCATACCCGCTCTTGGCTCTTTATTTTTACCGGTAAAGCGCCCATAAGCACGCGCATCTAAAATAACTGTATTGGCATCCTTAGTAGCACTTAGCACCTGTTTTTTATCAATAAAGTAATCAGGTTGGTAATGAGCAATAAAGTCGCCTTTTAGTGATGCTTGCGTATAGTTTGACTCAACCGCAAGCCCCAGCTCAAGCCACTTGGCTAAACCACCACCGAGGACTTTTACGTTATTAAACCCCATGGCTTTAAACATCCACCAGGCTCTAGCTGCACTGAATAACCCCGCATCCTCATAAATCACCACCAATGAGTCGTGATTAACGCCTGCTTTTTGCATCACCTGAGTAAATTGCTCTGCACTACACAAGGTATTGGGTAATGGGTTTGAAGTATCTGCGAGTTCTTTTTTGATATCAAACCGTTGTGCCTTGGGTAGCATAGCAACGGGCGAGTACTCCCCTGCAGCAGAGGGGCGTAGCATACCTGCATCAAAAATAACTAAGTTAGTTTGCTCTAAACGCGCATGTAACCATTTTGCACTGACTATGTTTTTCATCGTCTTGCCAAATTTAAGGAAATGAAATAGCTATATATTATTACAGCCTGTTTATAAACAGAATTTAGACTGGTTACAAATTATAATAATGCTAAAATAGCTGCTTTGAGGTTTCTAAATAAAATAAAATTATGCCAATCCCTTTTTACATTATCAATATGCAAGGCTGCGAAGACCGTTGGGAAACAACCCTAAAGCGACTTACCAGTCTACACTTAAATGCTGAACGTTTTGAAGCGACCATTGGCAAAAACCTTAGTGAACAAGAAATCCTCAAGTGGTATTGCCCGAAAAAAAATAAAAAAAGTTACAATCGCAACCTATCTGCAGGTGAAATTGGTTGCTATGTAAGCCATATGCGCCTTTGGCAAAAAATGGTCGATGAAAATATCGCTTATTGTGTTGTATTAGAGGATGACCTTTTCATTGAAGCTTCACTTAAAAATGTTGTTGATGCGGCGCTTAAATTAAAAAATTGGGATTTAATCAAGTTATCTGATAATCGAAACTTTCCATTTATTGACAGTACGCTATTAGAAAATAACCTAACAGTTGGCAACTATAAAAAAGCACCAAACGGCACTCAAGGCTACATCATTTCACTAAGCGGCGCTAAAAAACTACTGCAAAGAAAACCGTTTTTTAGACCGGTGGATGTCGATATGCAGTTTCACACTGAAGTAGGCCTAAATATGATAGGCATAAAACCCTATCCTGTTGCCGAAGATCGAAGCTTTATTAGTGAAATAACAAGCGCTAATGCAGGTTCTCATTCCAACCGCAGTACATTTATCAGAAATTTAATTCATAGATCGAGTATTCATAGGCAAAGACGATATAAAACTGCGGATCTTGCCAAAATTACAAGTGAGTAATACCCAGCATATTTTTACATGTATGCATTTGATTATAAAAATTAAATCTTAATAATTTCGCCACGCAATGGCGCCATTTTAGCTAAAATTTCATTTTGCACTGTATGTGGGATATTTTGCTCGTCCATTGCATTTATTAATAAATCGACAACGTGATTGAAGTCTTTTTCATTTATATTCATACCTGTATGAATCGCAACCATCGAGTCGCCTTTGTATTCACAAGGACCCTCAACCAGCGAACATAAATGACTAATAAACCCTTGTCGAAAATGGCTAATATTACTGTGTTCAAAGTAATGAAATACCTGCTTGTCATTACCTATTTGGGCAATAAAACTGTCAGTTAACTTTTCAAGCCCAGCTCGCTCGCCAAGTTGGTGATACAAAGAGGTATTAGGCTGAGCAGCACATCCTGCAAGCAAGCTTAAACAATAAAAAATAAATACTCTAATTTTCATTACCAATACCCCGTTACGGATAAATACCAGCCGGTTTGTTTGTCAACACCAGCAATCCGCCCTAAGTCTAAATAGGCCGCCGTTACACTGACGTGTTTATTAGGCATCCACGCTATAAATAAATCGCGCCAATCTTGTTCGCCTAAACCTAGGTTATTGGCTTTTTGTCGATACTCAATGCCAATAGCAAGTTCACGACTTACAAACACCGCACTACTTGCTTCTAGTAAAATATGGCTACCTTCATTAGCCCCTCCATATCCTAAAAGCCCTAACTGATTGGCTTTACTGTAACGGGTGGTCACATTCCAAAACCAGTTGTATCCAGCAAGTGCGCCCAAATGTAATTTACTAGCTGCTAGGTACACATCTGTACCACTGGTCTTTTTTGCGCCAACCAACTTTGCAACTGTGCCATCATCCAGTGATTTATGCTGTACACCCATGCTTAGCTGGGGCCACTTACTGTATACTATATCACCATATAAACGAATTTTTGCCCCAGAAATTGACTGCTCTATTTCTGTATTGAGCGCAGGCACATCAAACTGTTGCACTGCATAACTCAGTTCAACACGATTAAATAGGTTAAGCTGCACACCACAGGCATCTAGGCGGTAATCTGTTACATCAGCACGACTACAAAAGCCATTAACAGCCCATTCGTCCTCACTAGCATAACCTGCTAGCTGCGCCCAAGGAACTAACCCTCCTCCTGCACTGCCTTCAACTTGAGACACGCCCGGTGTTGCTAATAGTTTTCCCGTTGCAGCTACAGTTAGCGTACTGCAAAATAAGAGTGTCATGCTCAGTAAAAATTTAATGTACACCCTGATATTCCTCTAACCATTGTTCTAGTTGTTGTGCTTTTAAAGGACGACTCAAGTAGTAACCTTGTGCATGATCGCATTGCATTTCATGAAGCAATGATAAAGACGCTGCCGTTTCTACGCCCTCGGCCACCACTGAAAACCCAAGTTGGTGTCCAAGTGTGATTGACGAGCGCACTATGTATTGATCTTTTTGTGACTCATGCAAAGTTAAAATAAAGCATTTATCTAGCTTAAGCTCATCAATAGGTAACATTTTTAATCGCCCCAATGATGTTTGCCCGACACCGTAATCGTCTAGTGATATTTTAACACCGATAGTTTTTAAGTTCTCTAACGCTTTGATACCTTGAGCTTCATTTTCAATCATATCGCGCTCCGTCAACTCAATAGTGACAGAACTTGGGCTTACATGATATTTCTTTAAGGTCGCGACCAACAAATTATGAAATCCCGCATGCGCAATATCTTGGGCTGACACATTAATGGCGGCCTGTAAGTGAATCCCTTTTTTATACCAATCGGCTATTTGCGCAATAACTGTATCGACAACCCAAGCAGTTAGTTCCACAATTAATCCTGACTGCTCAGCTAAATCAATGAACACTTCAGGCGAAACCCAGCTCCCATCATCACGTTGCCAACGAATAAGTGACTCAACCTTATCAATTTTCTGACTTTTAATATTCAACTTAGGCTGATAAGTCATAAACAGTTGCCCGTTATCATCATCAATCGCTTGTTTGAGCTCATCAAGCATGATTAAAAGGTCTAAGTGCGCCTCATCTTCACCATCTTGGTAGTAATGTAAGCTTTGTTGGCTTGTTGTAGCCGCATCAACAGCAATGAGTACACGCCGCATTAAATCGTCCGCTTTAACGCCTTGTCCAGGGTACTGCACAATCCCAGCGTTAAAACGCAAACTTATTTTTAAGCTTTTAATCTGATAAGGTGCCTGTAATTGCTCAATCAAATCGGCTACAGCACATTTTACTTGGTCAGCCTCCACACTGGGGTAAACCGTTAAAAACTCATCGCCGCCAATTCGTGCATGAAATCCACCAAGCTCATCAGAGAATTGACGAATACGGTTTGCCACCGCAATTAAACACTCATCTCCTACTTGCGGACCAAGCTTGTCGTTTATGTGTCTTAAGCCTTTTATATCAATAGCAACAAGCGTGTAGCATCTATCTTTAGTGAGCTGCTTTGCCAATAAATCTAACATAGCTGAACGGTTATAAAACCCTGTTAAGGTATCGTGATGTGCTTGAAAACTAATTTGCTGCTCACGCTTATTAATATCATTACCCATGTTATTAAAGGCGCTGACTAGCGTTGCTATTTCGCTGCTTTGTTTTTTACCTTCAAATTTAAATCGGTAGTCACCTTTGGCAAATTGCCTTGCGATAACCGCTAACTGTGTAAGTCCGCTGGTTAAGTTATTGGCAAGCAAACTACTGGTGATCACACCAAATAACATGGTTAACACGGCCAATGTAACTAGCGTTAGCAATAGTTGCTCAATATCTCGATAACTTGAGGTTAAATCAGCACTTAGTAGTAAGGTGACCGGGTGTGATTGCAAAGATGGTAAAGCTATTTGTTGATTTTCATAGGCCAAATATTCAGCAAAAAAACGAGCTGTAGTTTTATTTTCAAAGTATTCTATAGGTTGAAATTTTTCAGGTTGAGGTGCAAACGAGCTTGCTGCAAAACTATCTAATTGCGCAACAAAGCTAACCTCCATACCGGTTAAGCTTTTCAGCTCAGTAGTCACAGCCGATGTGATTTTGAACCCGACTAAACTGTAAGCGATGGTTCTGGGGGTTTTAACTGGCAATAATATTACTTGATAGAGCTGATTATTTAACACTACAAAGCTCGATTGTTCAGAATTATTTAATAATTCATCCATCAAGGGCTGTAGGTTATCTGCAAAATTTTGTGCATTCACATTAGCAGACACTAACCGCCCCGATAAATCGAGCAACAGCATTAAATCGGCATTGATCCGTTGGCTATGATTGTATAATACACTACTAATGGTGGCTGCATCGCGAGTAGCAACTGCCTGCTTAAAACCAAAATCAGCGGTTAACACCTTTGCAGCAGTTAATAGCAAGCTCTCTTTTGATTTTAAATATTGCTTATAAACGCTTTGCGCAACCGTTATATTTTGCTGTACTTTTTCTGCCTGAAACTTACTCGTAGACCACCAAAAACTCACTAAGCTGAGTAAAGTTGTAAGTAACACCAAGCCAACGCATAGCGTTGTTATACGGCTACGTAAATTATTGCCCATTACCTTCCCTAAATTGACTGCCAAAGGTGTTACGTGGTGCAGGCGTAGACGTATTTATAGTGATTGATACCGGGCTGGTTGATTTTATATCAAACATTTTTTTATTATCCAAAGTCGCTGTTTGCAGTGAGTGCCAGACACTGGCTTGCACAGGAAAAGAGTCAACTTGTAGATTTATTTGGCCTTGCTCGTTGCTGGTATACACATGATTACTATTAGCGACATAAATATAGCCCACCATAGAATCGTGGATATTGCAGCCTAGAACAACAACACCTTGATTATCAAACTTAATGGGATCTTCTGGCTGACCAGAATAGAGCTTTAATTGAAAGGGCTTTGCTTTTGAAAAAGAATATACATGGTGGCGAATATTATCGCTATTTGGAAAGTTAACGTACTGACCTTGGTGTACAATAAGTAGCTGTGGTGAAAACTGTTTATCAACTTGATCCATTACCGCCGTGGGTAAACTGCCCGTAGTTTTTGAGGAAGGTAAATGATTTATTTCTACGACAGCATTAGGCAATACTTGGTCATGCTGATCTTTAATAACCAAATTAATGGTATTGCCAAAGGCCGACACACTAAACAATGCACCCAGTACTAATAAATAACGACGTTTTGCAATAACTTGCATTGCTCGCTCTAACATAATCACACCTAAATATTCACTATAGGTTAAGTTAATTAGAGACGAGCACTAATTGCAAGAATTATAGCTCAGTTAGTTAAAATAAATACTTTTTTACTAGTAAAAATGAGCATTGCTATGCCTGTCTACTTACTTCGCTAATTATCGATTAATCCATAGTCAGTATCTAAAATTGCAATCACTTCTTGGCGCGGATCATTGGGTATAACGATCTCTTTACCGATAATTTTGCTAGCGATACCCACATAAGTGTCAGACACTTCAAGCATTACTGACTCAGGTAAAATATAATCTTTTGCTAGCTGCTCACGCTCAGCCATACGGTCTTTATTTAATAACACATCACTCTCTGGTACGTTATTAATTAACAGCTGACGGAAGCCTTCCTTTGAGTTTTCAACAATTTTGCCATTCTTATAAGATGCTTCATCCCAAATACGCGATGAATCTGGTGTCCCTACTTCATCAATATAAATAAGTTGCTGCACACCATTTAAATCTTCTACATAACCAAATTCAAATTTAGTATCGACGAAAATTTGCCCTAGCTTAGCTAACTCACTACTGATTAACTCGAATCCTTCTACCAATAATTTTTCGTATTTGGTGACATCGTCAGTCGATTTAAAATTGAAAACATCTAAGTTGTTCGTAATATTTTCACGAGTGATGTTTACATCATCTACGGCAGGAATATCGGCAACCCCTTCTATAATACCTTTAGTAGAAGGAGTTATAAGTACTTGCTCAAGCTTTTGATTCGCTTTTAAGTCTTCTGGAAGTTGCAAACCACAAAAGTGTCTTTCGCCTTTGGCGTAGTCGCGCCACATACTGCCGGTAATATATTGGCGAGCAATCGCTTCAACTTTAACTGTACTGGCTTTACGAACAATCCATACATATGGGTGAGGAATATCAACAATATGATTACCCGCCAAACCGGCTTCATTAAACATGTTAAACCAATGAGCAGCCACTGAGTTTAATGCAATCCCTTTACCAGGAACGCCATTTAGGCCATTTTCACCTTGCCATATGCAATCAAAAGCAGAAATTCTGTCTGAAATAACCATAATGGCTAATTCAGTATCGGCAGGAACGTTATAGCCTTTTTCATTTATTAAGCGTTTGCTATCTGCATCAGTTAACCAATAAACTGAACGTACTTTGCCACTGTGTACTTTACCTTTAGTACGAATGGGTAAGTCATCGTTTACGTCTAAAACTTTATAGCTAGTCATGCTATCTCCGGGGTTTGGCATGCTCAAAGAGCAAAGTATGGAATTGGGGTTAGGCGCTCTATAATAATCTAGCCAACCACAAAGCTCAATCTTAGGCTAAAAACAAATCATCTCAGAATATTTATCTAGCTGACGCATTGGGGTAAACTTGCATGATTACTTGCCCTAAGGAGCTAGCTTGAACTATTTAACTGCCACTAAGAATAAGAAATATTTAATGTATATTTCTCAAAATTATTCCTATGCTATTTTAAGGCCATTGCAAGCAGAAATATTAGCTCAAGGAGGGGAAGTTAAATGGTTCTTAGAGGGTGATAATGTTAACCCTGACTTTTTGAAAAGTGATGAAAAAACACTAAATTCTATTCATGAGATAAACCAATGGGCGCCTGACGCAACCTTTGCACCAGCGAACTCTATCCCTACATTTTTCCCAGGAAAGAAAGTAGCTGTTTTTCACGGCTTTGATGCAGGAAAACTAAATAAAAAAGGCCAAAACGATCACTTTAAAGTTCGGGGATGTTTTGATTTATATTGTACACAAGGCCCAAATACGACGGCTCCGTTTACGGCGTTACAAAAAAAACTGGGCTATTTTAAGGTAGTAGAAACAGGTTGGCCTCCCCTAGATCAATTCTTTAACGGTAACTCAAAGCCTAGCCATATTGATGAAACAGACTCTCGCCCAACGGTATTGATCTGCTCTACATTTTCAAAACGCTTATCTCTTGCACCTAAACTTTATGATCAAATAAAACACTTTAGTGAAAGCGGTAAATGGCGACTATTAGTTCAGTTTCATCCGAAAATGCCGCAAGAGTGGGTTAATAAATATCAAGCGTTAAGTAATGATAATCTAACCTTTGTTGAAACAGACAATGTTATTCCTTTATTACAATCTGCTGATGTAATGCTGTGCGATACTTCATCCATACTACTGATGTTTTTAGTACAACGAAAACCGGTTGTAACGTTTTGTAATAAAGCACCTGAAAAACACTTACTTGATATTACAGATAAAAATAACGTTGAAGCCGCAATAGACTATGCACTAACTTACCCAAAAGAACTGGTGGATAATATTGAAGCTTTTTGCCAAGAATTACACCCATACACAGATGGCAAGTCAAGCCAACGAGTACTTTGCGCAACCAATGAACTGTTGCATAGTGATGAAAAGCTCAAAGCTAAACCACTTAATCTTATTAGACAATTTAAAATGCGCAAAAGACTTAACTATTGGAGTTGGTAAGACGTTATGATCAACCTTGAGAATGTATCTTTTAAATGGCATAAAAAAGCAGCCAGCCCCACTCTCACTATTGAGCAACTCGCCATTGATGAAGGTGAACATGTTTTTTTACATGGGCCAAGCGGCAGTGGTAAATCTACCTTACTGGCACTACTGGCAGGCATTAATGTAACCACTAGCGGCCAACTTTGTGTTTTGAACCAAAATCTAAGTGCGCTTACCAATGCACAACGCGACGCATTTAGAGCGGATCATATTGGCTATATTTTCCAAAACTTTAATTTACTACCTTATTTAACCCCATTAGAAAATGTATGTTTAGGGTGCCAATTTTCGAAAAAGCGTCAGCAACACGTGCTCAACCAAATTGAGAGTTTAATCAAAGAAGCTGCCCGACTTCTCAATGCACTTGGGTTAGAGCCGCACCTTCATAATCAAAATGTTGCCACTTTAAGTATTGGGCAGCAACAGCGAGTTGCTGCAGCACGTGCATTTATAGGCAGCCCCGAACTTATCATTGCCGATGAGCCTACTTCAGCACTTGATACGCAAAATCGTGAAAGCTTTATTAAGCTGCTATTTGAACAAGCAAAAAAAAGTAACAGCACGCTTGTTTTTGTCAGTCACGATGAAACATTAAAGCCACTCTTTAGCCGCACAATCGACTTAGTAAATTTACAAGGTGGTGTATGATTTTATTTAAACTTGCCTATAAAAGTTTGCTAAATAGACGTGCCAGTGTATTACTGACATTGCTCACTATTGCGATTAGCGTCATGTTATTACTCAGTATTGAGCGCGTTCGCGTAGATGCTAAAAGTAGTTTTAGTAATACCATTTCGGGTACCGATTTAATTGTTGGCGCACGTACTGGCGATATTCAATTACTACTCTCCTCGGTGTTTAGAATTGGCCACACCAATAATGGTGTGAGTTGGCAAAGCTACCAATACATTACAAAACAACGCGGGGTTAAGTGGAGCATTCCTATCAGCCTTGGAGATAGCCATAAGGGCCAAGCAGTTTTAGGCACCACACTTGATTATTTTAAGCACTATCGATTTGCTAAAAAACAGCCCTTAGCATTTACACAAGGACAGGCTTTTTCTAGCATC
The DNA here is from genome assembly GCF_005887465.1 of Pseudoalteromonas sp. S1610. Classification (GTDB taxonomy): domain Bacteria; phylum Pseudomonadota; class Gammaproteobacteria; order Enterobacterales; family Alteromonadaceae; genus Pseudoalteromonas; species Pseudoalteromonas undina. The sequence goes on from NZ_PNDI01000005.1 coordinate 35,134, forward strand.
AATGAAGTTGTTATAGGGAGTGAGGTTGCAAGTAAACTGGCCTATAAAATTGGTGATGAAATCGTTATTTCTCATGGTATGGGCAATACTAGCTTTCATCATCATGATGATAACCCCTTCAAAGTTGTTGGTATTTTAAAGCCTACTGGCACCCCTGTTGATAAAACCTTGCATGTGCCGCTGGCGGCAATTGAAATGATTCATGGTGGCGGCCATCATGATCATGACGATCATCATGACCACTCGAGTCACGCACTAGTTGGCCATCCAAAACAAATTACCGCCTTTTTAATGGGCTTCGACTCACCGCTTTATACGCTGCAAATTAGGCGTAACATAAACCAATTTAAGCCAGAGCCTTTATTAGCGATTATGCCTACAGTCACACTAAAAGAGCTTTGGGAAATGCTGGCAATAATAGAAAAGATCCTATTGCTATTTTCATTTGTGGTGGTCATTATTAGCTTGCTCGGCATGTTAACCACACTGCTGGCTAACCTTAATCAACGCCGCAGAGAACTGGCAATATTACGTTCTGTGGGCGCCCGCCCTTGGCAATTATTTTCACTGATCAGTATAGAATCACTGCTCACTACCTTTTTAGGTTGCTTAGTAGGCTGCACTCTATTTTATGCGCTTATGGGCACAACCGCGGGTTACTTACAAAGCCAAGCAGGAGTGAGCATTAATATCAGTATGCTCTCTGACTATGAACTCACTTTGATTGGCGTTATTATGGCTGCGGGATTCATTATTGGCTTGATCCCTGCTACACGCGCTTACTTTTATTCTCTTAGTGATGGTATGAGTATAAAAATATAAACTTTAGGATGATCATGACGTTGTTTAAAGTAACTACACACTCTTTAATGCTATTAAGTGCAGTGCTAATTAGCTTTGCTAGCATTGCAAATCCCCCGAAGGAAATTTTTTGGGAAGACTTGATCCCACAAGGGCATGTGCAAATAGATACCCAAGCACAAGCTAATCACGAAGGCAGTGAGCAAAACTGGGTGCAACCTGATTTGGACGCGCCGGTTGTTAAAACACTTGATGGGCAGTCTGTTAGCTTACCTGGGTTTGTTGTGCCACTTGAAGGTGACAGCGAACTTATTACCGAGTTTTTATTAGTCCCTTACTTTGGTGCCTGTATTCATGTGCCACCCCCACCGCCAAACCAGCTGGTTCATGTAACTATTAAAGGCGGTGTGCCTATCGATAGCTTATATGATGCGATTGTTGTAACGGGCGTTATTAAAACGCAAACTTGGTCTGGCGAAATAGCCCAAGTGGGTTATCAAATGCAAGCTGTCGGTGTTGCTCCCTTTGAGCTTTAATTCTTAAAATAAAACCCACTTTTAAAGTGGGTTTTATTTTGTTCTATCAACCACCCGTCCTTATATCTCGCTCAAGTTCAGACTGAGTTTTCACTGGATGACAAGTCGACTTCACCGTACTCTTATTGCTTTCATCTTCGTCAGAGCTAAAAATTGTGTAGCTATAGTCTGTTTCAACTTCACCACCTAAGCACTCATGCTCCGCAAATACTTCATTTCCATAACCGTCTGGCATTTCTTTTGACGCACACCCACTGAGGATCAGAAATGTTATTAAAATTGATATTACTTTCATATTAATCACCGTAAAAGGATATGTTATAAATTATAGTTCATACTCAAAATGCCATGAAGGAAGCTTGTTGAGTAATGGCAGAAGTGCTTTTTCTTTTCTTAAATCACGACGCTCTCTCTCCAATAGCTCTCGCTCTCGGCGTAACTCTTTATTTTGGCTACTTGACGGTTTATCACTCGCTAATTCATTACTAATAGATTGCAACCGCCAATTAATATTATTAAGTCGATCATCTATCTCAGCTTTCCTTGCTTCAAATTGATAACGCTCATTACCCTCTTGCCATGCTTTTCTAAACTGTGTGTCATGACAAACCCCGTTATACGCATCCCCTCGTAAGCCCAGGGTAAAGCCATTTTCAGGCTCACAAAAGGCTGCGAGCCCCTGCTTGTAACCAACCTTATAATCATCTAGTTTTGCAGTGATACCAAACTCACTACAAGCGGATATAATTTCTCTGCCATGTTCAAATGTATACCCTTGCTCGCCATGACTAAAGCCTAGGTTTGTCCAATTGGCCTGTATACATTCATCCTGAGACAAAGAAGAGCATCCTGATAGAGATAGTACAAATAAAATGAACATACATCGGCTAAACATGCTATTTCCTAAAGTGTTATAGACTATTCAAGTACCTATTTTAAGAGATACTCGTTTAAAGTGAATAGTAAAAATGTAACAAGCTATTCTAATTCCGTTGATGTTTAAAATTTACGACAACAACTTAACTCCTTCACCTCTAAAAATCACACGAGGCATACTTATGGTATTAAAAAGCTGCCTCATAGATGTTTCCTTTATCTAGCCGTCTGAGCCGGATTAGTAGGCACATTATTTTGCTTCATTATCCAACGGGCTATGTTATCTTTTCGCATGAACTTAACACCAGTATGCTGTTTTGCATATTGGATAAAATCATCAAGCGCTTTTACCCGTGCAGGCGTTCCTGCAATACGGTCATGAGCACTAATCGACATCATCCGTCTTCTATGCTTACCTTCGGCGTATAACACATCAAACTCATCCTTTAACTCTTGTAAGTAGGCTTGGGCCGTCATAGCTGTGCTTCCTGAGTAGCGCACAATGTCGTTATTACGAAAAGTATAAGGTACAACCACAAAAGGCTTATTATTTACTGGTGTAAAAGAAGGCTCATCACGCGATAGATCATCAATATGATAAATAAACCCAAGCTCTTGCAAAAGCGTAAGTGTATTTTCTGAGTGTCTCATCCAAAATGCATTGAAGCCAACTGGCCGCATTCCTGTCACTTTTTCGATAATATCTGCACTTTTAATATATGAAGCGCGCTCTTGTTCAACACTCATCGAATATTGTGGTGTCCATGTTTGGCCGTGACCCGATGCTTCATGCCCTCGTGAAACCACTTCTTTAGCAAGTGCTGGATTTAATTCCACAGCCCTGCCCACCATATGAGAGGTAACTTTAATATTATGTTTATCCCATAGTTCAAGTAATCGCGGGATCCCTTCATTCATCCCATACTGATACCAAGTAGGCGAAATAGTATCGTGATAACCCTGCTCTATTTGAGGAAACGGCCCTGCATCAGAGCTGTCTTGTGCTGTTGCTTCAAATTGCATTGAAATAGAAATCACTAATTGTGCATCATCAGGCCAATAACCTGATTTCTCAGGTAGTGGGGCTGCATTTAATAGCTTACTGCTGCACAGTGCCATTAAAAGAATGAGTAAAGGTAAAACCTTCATTTTTATCTCCTAAGCTAATTAACGCGGTCCTGCCGTTACTGTGATCTCGGCTGTTTGCAAAGAGTGTTGGTGTAAGAAAAACCCTGTAAGTGCACTTGTTGCCCCTTGTGGAACAGCTAATTTTTCTACATCCAATGCATACACTTTATAGGTGTAGCTATGCTTGCGTCCTTCTGGTGGACATGGCCCAAGGTATCCGGGCTTCCCCATATCCGTATTACCTTCAATGGCTCCTTTGGGCAAAGTCGTTGAAGATAGTGAGTTACTAGTAAGAGGAATATCATGTACTACCCAGTGCCAAAAACCACTGCCAGTTGGTGCGTCATTGTCATACACTGTCACGGCAAAGCTTTTGGCTTTCTTAGGCGCATTTTGCCATTTAAGTTGTGGCCTAACATTACTCCCCTGACAACCAAAACTATTCCAGTATTGCTCACTCTTTATTGCCTGCCCTGGCTGTAAATCAGGGCTCGATAAACTAAATTCAGCCGCAAAACTGGCACTACTAAACAGCCCGCTGATCAGTAAAGTAACTACTGAGTTTGAAAAATTAACCATTTTTAGCCCTTATATTTTCAGTTAAAAAGTTACTTTTGATATGCTGGGTAATCGGTATAACCTTTGGCTGTACCGCCAAACAATGTACTCCCATCGGTAATCGTGTTTAGTGGCAGTTGCTCTTGAATACGATACGGTAAGTCTGGGTTGGCAATAAAACGACGACCGAATGCAATGTAATCGGCAAGACCTTGTTCAATAAGCTGCGCACCTGAATGCTCGGTATAATTACCGGCAACAATAATCGCGCCACTAAAATACTGACGAAGTGCGACTCTAAACTCTGGTGTTACGGTAGGTGCATCGTCCCAGTCCGCTTCGGCAAGATGAATATACGCAATACCAATTTGCTCAAATTGCTTTGCTGCCAATAAAATAGTGTCAATTGCTTCACTATCACCCATACCACGCTGAGTGATAAAAGGCGCTAATCTAATACCCACTTTATGAGCTCCAATGGCATTACTAATTGCGCCAATAATTTCACAGGCAAAACGAATACGGTTTTCTTGGCTACCGCCATATTCATCTGTGCGTTTATTCGCTGAACGTCTTAAAAACTGATCAATTAAATACCCGTTACCTCCATGTATTTCAACGCCATCGAAACCAGCCTCAATCGCGTTAATTGCCGCTTGCTTATAGTCATTTACTATTTCTTTAATTTCTTTAACACTTAGTGCTCGTGGGGTTGGGCAGTCAAGCATCCGTCCTTCTCCATCATCGCCTACCACCCAAACTTGTGCATCTGGGGCAAGTGCAGATGGGGCAACTGGCGTTCCATCATGATGAAATGAAGAGTGCGACATTCTACCAACGTGCCAAAGTTGTAAAAATATTTTACCACCTTCTTTATGCACAGCTTGTGTTACTTGCTTCCAACCTTCGATTTGTTCTTGCGTGTAAATACCTGGCGTAAATGAGTAACCTTTGCCCTGAGCAGAAATTTGTGTTGCTTCAGAAATAATCAGCCCTGCAGTAGCACGCTGCGCATAATAAGTGGCCATCAGTTCAGTGGGAATATCACCCGGTTGCGCAGTTCGCGAACGGGTCATAGGTGCCATCACAATTCTATTTTGAGTGACCATGCCACCGAGGGTTTTAACTTCAAATAAGGATTCTATAGACATAACTAACTCTCTTATAAATAATGTTTATCTGGATTTAAATTAAATTTCATCACTACTAAATAGCATTTCGACCTTTATCTCTTCTGGTCCAGGTATAAAGACTTGCTGCTCTAATAGCTCTGGCACGGTTCGCTCAAAGTAGCTTATACCTGTTTGCGCTAAGCGACTTTTCAATCCTTGATAACCTATGCTACGAATGGCAATGTGATCTACCACTCCTCGGCCTTGGGTTTTGCTGTTTAATGCTGATAAGTAACCCTGTTGCGCTTTATTACCCGCGGCATTAACCAAATGAATCAAAGCAACATTATCACTGCCGTATAACCATGCCCCCTCAAAAGGGAAAGGCGGACGATACCCTTCAACTAGCCCAACTGAATTTATAAAGAACTGTCGCATCGCCTGGTAATCACAACTAGAAATTAATACATGATCTAAACGCATAAACTTTCTCTGTTGATAATGAGTACAACCAGTTTAACTATTTACTTAAATTTGATAATTGAGTTAATATCAAAAACACTATTCATTAATACTGAATTATAAAGAGTGAGGAACGATGGCTAAGATTGATGATATGCAGCTTTTTGTTCATGTGGTGCGCTCTGGCGGGCTTGCTGCAGCTGGGCGAAAAATTGGTTTATCGCCTGCGAGTATGACGGCACGTATCAACCAGCTTGAAAATCACTATCAAACCCGACTCTTAATACGTAATACTCGAAGTATTAAATTAACCGAGGCTGGAGAGCACTTTTTTCAAGGCTGTTTAAGAGTGATTGCTGAAATTGATGCCGCAGAGCAAAGTATTCAGCTTAGTAAAAACACTCTTTCGGGTAGTCTCAAAGTAACCGCACCCTCTGACTTTGGCAAACAGTTTGTTGCCCCTGCAATAGCTAAATTTGTAGCACTGAATCCACAAGTAAAACCACACCTACATTTAACCGATGGCTTAGTTAATCTAGTTGAAGAAGGCATTGATATTGCTATTCGCTTTGGAAACTTACCCGATAGTAATTTGATTAGCCGAATGATCAAAGCCAATAAACGTGTGTTATGTGCTTCAGCTGAATATTTAAAAATACATGGCCAACCTTTACAACCAAGCGATTTATTAAATCATCGCTGCCTAGTAATGGAGCGATTTGGTCAATCGATGCATGATTGGCATTTTAAAGACGAGGTAATTCGCGTACCTGTAGCTATGAGCAGCAGTGATGGTGCGGTGATCAGACAATGGGCAATTGATGGTGCTGGGGTTGCTCTAAAATCAATGGTAGATATTAGCGATGATCTGACTAAGGGTAATTTAGTGACGCTACTTGATGACTATATTCTCGGTTTTAGTAATAAAGATAAACAGCAAGTTGGCTTACAGTTTCTTTACCCATCAAGGCAATTTCAGCCACGACAAGTTGCCGCATTTATGGATTTTTTTCAGCAGCAAATTTAACAATAAACAGCCAACAAAATAAAACCTTGAGAGTTTGCACTTCCAAGGTTTTATTTATAACGTTTGGCAGTTATAAAAATTAAGCCGTGCCACCCACGGTTAGGTTATCTATTTTCAGGCTTGGCTGGCCAACGCCTACTGGTACACTTTGACCGTCTTTACCACAAACACCGACGCCTTTATCAAGCGCTAAATCATTACCTACCATAGAGATTTGTTGCATAACCTCAGGGCCATTACCAATTAATGTGGCCCCTTTAATTGGCTGAGTAATTTTACCATTTTCAATTAAGTAAGCTTCTGAGGCACTAAAAACAAACTTACCTGAGGTGATATCCACTTGGCCGCCACCAAAATTAGGGGCAAACACGCCTTTTTTAACCGTGCTGATAATATCAGCTTGGCTGTGCTCTCCGCCTAACATGTAAGTGTTGGTCATACGTGGCATTGGTAAATGCGCGTATGACTCACGACGTGCGTTACCTGTTGGGTTTACCCCCATCAAACGCGCGTTCATTTTGTCTTGCATATAGCCTTTTAAAATACCGTTTTCGATAAGTACGTTATAGGCTGCAGGCGTACCTTCGTCATCCACATTAAGTGAACCACGACGATCAGCCATAGTACCATCATCAACCACAGTACATAGCTCTGAAGCAACTTTTTGCCCTACTTTACCGCTAAACGCAGACGCGCCTTTACGGTTAAAGTCACCCTCAAGGCCATGGCCTACCGCTTCGTGTAACAACACACCTGGCCAGCCATTACCTAATACCACTTCCATAGTACCTGCAGGGGCATCAATAGCTTCTAAGTTTACTTTAGCTTGACGAACGGCTTCTTCTGCAAAACCCATCCAACGCGGCTTACCATCAACCAGCTCTTTAAAGTAACCATAATCTAGGCGCGCACCGCCACCAGCACCGCCACGTTCACGGCGACCATTTTTCTCTAGCAATACAGAGCAGTTTAAACGGATCAGTGGGCGAATATCGGTAGCAAAGGTGCCATCGCTAGCTGCAATTAATACTTCTTCGTATACCGCAGACATTGAGCTAATGACTTGCTCAGCATCTGGGGCTAATTCGCGAATATAGTTTTCAAGCTCACGTAACAAATTAACTTTATCGGTATCGCTCATGCTAGAAATTGGTTGATGTGGCGCGTACTGCTCTTTAGCAGCCACGTCACTAAATACTTTAACCGCTTTATCTTCACCTGCATCGGCAATACTACGTGCAGCAGTTGCGGCCTTATTTAGCGCTTCTAAATTAATTGCGTCTGAATACGAAAAACCAGTTTTTTCACCACTAACAGCCCGTACGCCAACACCACGTTCAACGTTATAAGACCCTTCTTTAACAAGGCCGTCTTCTAATACCCAAGACTCATGATGACTCGATTGAAAATAAAGGTCGGCATAATCAACTTTGTGCTGGTGAATATAAGCTAATGTTTTTTCGAGTTCTTCTCGATTTAGCTGGCTGTCGTGTAATAAATGCTGTTCAACCGAATTCATAATAATGGCTCTCTAAATCGTTGGTGAGATTGCAGCGGCATATCTCGTCTAATTTTGTGTAACTGGTTCAAATCTACGGTACAACTAATAAAACCAAGCCCTGTTGGTTTTTCACTTAATGTCTCACCCCAGGGCGATAACATCAGGCTGTGACCATAAGTTTGTCTACCGTTTTCATGTGTTCCATATTGCGCTGCAGCAATAACATAACACTGCGTTTCTATGGCACGTGCTGCAAGTAGCGGCTGCCAATGCGCTTTACCTGTTGGAACAGTAAACGCACTGGGTACTAATATAATTTCTGCGCCTTTACGAGCTAAGGCATTAAATAAACCAGCAAAGCGCAAATCATAACATACTGTTAAACCAATTTTACCAAAGGGAGAATCAACAACCACAATCTCATCGCCCGCTTGAGTAAAGTCGGACTCTCGGTAGCTGCCGGTCTGGTCATCTACCTCAACATCAAATAAATGTATTTTGTTATAGCTTGCAACAATATCGCCTTGGTTATTAAACAAGTGTGAGGCAGCGTAATACTTATGTTGGTCATAGGGCTCTGGCATGGTGCCAGCATTTAACCAAATATTGTGTTTACGACACAATTCACTAATTTGCTGTTTATATTGCTCAATACGCTGTGACACTAACAACGTATCACCAGCGTGTTTACTAAACACTAAAAACGCTTCTGGTAAACATACTAACAAAGGCCGCGTGCTTGGTAATTCAGCTAACGCTTGCTTTAAAGCTGCAATGTTATCATCAGGGTTAAAGCCTGAGCACATTTGCAATGCGATAATCGCAGGAGATGAGTCTATGCGTTGTTTATTCATTGCGCGGCGCTAACCTCAGCATCTTTGAGTTTTAACTCTGAGGATGCTCGCGGCTGATTTTGTGCTGCTTGTGGCAAGGTCACCTCTCGGCTCTTACGATCTAACTCTTGTACCTGAGGATCGTTCATTTTACCCGTCACTTTAAAGTTGATCTCTGAGATCACTCGCGCAGAATGAATTACTTTATCAATTGCTAAAGCTGCAAGCCCCGTTACTGGGTTAACCATCCAAGCCACAATTACTGGAATACTCGACGTTACTTGCGGTGCTACTGCTAAGTCGTAGTCAATTTCGAGAGTATTTAAATTTGCATACCCTTTAATCGAGAGATCGGCAGGCACCCCATCCATTTTAGTATCTTGGGTATAGGCAATGCCCTTATCTATCTGCATCGTACCTTTCATGCTGTTATAGAAAAAACCTTTAGAAAATACATCTCTAAAATCAAGTTTTAGCTTACGCACTAATGAATCAAGGCTCAGTAATGAAAATACCCGTGCGCCTCCATCACTCACCTCAGTTAAATGGCCCTCGCCTAAATCCCAACTAATTTCACCGTCTAAACTAGCAATGTCTAAGTTATAAGGTGCCGCTTGCCAATTTAGTTGATAATTTAGATTCGCGTTTGAGTCTTTAATAGTAGTGGTGATATCAAATTCATTAAATAAAGCGCCAATATCATCACTTTTAAGTTCGCCGCTCATTGCTGTTAGGCCATTTTGCCACTGCCCTTTAGTACGTAATATATGATCGCCCTTATCAACTACTAGCTCAGAAATAAGCAGTTTTTTACCATCACCTAATAATGAGGCGCTGACTTTATCTAGCTGATAATGGCTGATCTTACAATCGGCACATTCAAACTCAATAGCAGGCAAATTTGTAAGCCATGCAAGTTGTTCAGGAGATGATTTTTCGCTCGGTTGCTCTGTTTCGGCCTCTAAAAAATTAAGCCTTAAATAGTCACTGTTTATTCGAATCGGCTGACTTGATTGCTCGCTGGGAATGAACACTTCTGCTCGTAATTCTTTAGCATTGAGCTTTAATTGCAAGTTATTATTTAAGGGCGATAAACGCATATCAAAATCATTAAACTGCATGCCACTCACATTAAAAGAGTTAATATTCGCAACAACCTCATACAAAGGCGGCATAATACCTGGCGATGCACTCTCTGGCTGCGCTTTAGCTGCATTAATAATTTGATCAATTAAATCAATCCAAGGTAATAACTCACTTTGCGCTAAGTTAATACTTACCGCTAAATCTTGCGCGTTAAGCCCTAAATCTTTGTTACCGATTATAAAGTGGGCGTTATTAAACTGTGATTTAGCATTGTCTAGAATGGCATTAAAATACACTAGCTGATCAACGTTTGCAGTGATCAAGTTAGATATATCATCACCCTGAATAACTGCACGCAGTGGCCAAGCTTGCTCACTGCTTTTTGTATATGCTCCAGGCAAAGAACTACTTAAGCCAATAAGTGGCGATTCAACTTGGGCACGATAGTTAAACCCTTGCTCGGTAAAATTAAGCTCCAAAGCAATATCAACATCACTTTGCCCACTTAAGTAACCATTTAAAATGCCTTGCCCACGGTTTATAAGTGTTTGCGAATCAAGCTGAGCATTTATATTTATATTAGCGCGATAATCCTCTGCGTTTGCGTCACTATTGTAGTTAATAGTTAATGGCATACCCAGCCATGAAGCCGTTGCATTAGTGAGATTTATTTGTTGGTTATTAAAGCTAAGTTCGCCCTTTAAATGCTCAAGAGAAATACCAGGTGCAGAAATGTAGAGAGGTGAGTCGAGTAAATTAACCTTACCACTGACACTGGCTCCCCCCTCAAATTGTGAACCTATTAGTAATTCAATATTTGCACTTGCAAGCCCCTGTCCTTGCACAACATTAAAAATATCAGCTAATGGATTTGCTAAAGGCGTAGCGGCAAAAAAATCGTGCATTTTTTCAAGCTCAGCTTGCTTATCAATATTAACCACCAACGGCGCATCACCCATTAAGTCATCAATACTCACATGTACACTGCTGCCAACATCAAGGTTTACCAGTTGGCCTTGCTGACTATATATATCCATTCGCTCATTAGCAAAATGCAGCTTTACATTGGCATTTGTGACTGCTGGCCAATCGGGATCGAATTGATAGGTGGCATTATCTATTTGTGCTATTACATCAAACTGCCCTGAACCATCTTCAAATGGAAAGCCTGATAGTGGACCAGAAAATAACACCTGAGTATTTGATACTTCACCTGCTTTTATTGCACCATTTAAATAACTAACTAACTCAGGGCTCATTAACGTTAAAGGAAAATAGTGACCAGCAATACTGGCATCAGGTGCAAACGCTTCAGCATATAAATCTAGGCGTGGCGTCTCACCTAAGCTTAGCTGCATTTGTGCGCTTAAAGTCACCTCATTGTTATCAAACCACAGGTTATCACTGCTGATGTACCAATCGCCTGAGCGCTTAGCTAAATCTAGCTCAATATTTAATTGGTTATAATCAATATTATTACTAAAGCTAGCGCCTGTAATTAAACGGCTGTTCTCACCAAAAATCGCAATGCGACCATACTGCTGATTAACCAGCCCATTAACTCTTAAAGATTGAGCGGCAGGTACGGCGTTTTTTTCTTGCCAGCTAATTTCGTCAGCATCAAACCATAGTTGCCATTGCTTTGTATCTGCAAACTCAAGGTACGCAGTCTTTATTTGTCCGCTAGGTTGGCGTGCTAAAAAAGGGGCTAAGTCGGTAAAATTAGTCAACTCAGCTAAATCACTCAATAGCGCTAAATCAAGTTGCTGTAGCCATATTTTATTTTGCTTACCCAATAAGGCTTCAAATTCAAGGCTTGGCCATGTGGTTTCACCCGTACTAAATGCTAAGCCCGTGCTTTTTAATCGCCAGCTATTTTGCTCTGGGTATAAATGAAATCCCCCTTCACTTAGGCTTACCTTTTGTGTTTGCTCATTGAGTTGCCAATTTACCGCGCTCGGTAACCACTGAACTTTTACGTCACTCACTAGGCCCTGCTCTAATCTAAGCCAAGCTTGTAAATTTAAATCGCTATGTAGTTGCTGCTTTTGAGTATTAATATATTGCGCTAGCCAATTTGACACATCAACCTGATTAGCCTGCACATATAAATCGCCGACCATTTGCTCTAAGGTTTCACCCTTGAGTGCAATACGCGCATCAAAATTACCCACCGAAATGCCCGGTAAGGCTAGACTACCGCTACCAAGATGTTGTTTATCTTGGTTTTGCCATACAATGTTTTCTAATAGTAGTTTACGTTCTTTGTTATCTTCTAAAACAAAATTGATACTGGAGTTTTCTATTGCAAAATGACCGGTTTCACCTAAAAACAACCCTTCTATTAACTCTTTTTGTTCAAATGACACATCGTCTTGGTTGCCTACAAATAAATTCGCGACATTAACCTTGGTATGAAAACCATTGATCACAAAGTAGTTCGACTTAAGTTGAAGAGACTTTAGGCTTTCCCAAAGGTTTAGCTCTAAACTGGTTTTCGCAATAGTTAAAGAAATAGGGGCTGTTTGGTTGTCTTTAAATGATAATTCTTCGAGCACTAAGGCTGGGCCATTACCTTGCCAACTTGCCGATATAGCGCCTATAGATAGGCTAATATCAAACTTGCTATCAAGATAATTTTCTATCTCGCCTTTATAGTCATTTGCGTAGGGTAAGGTGTATTTTAAAATAGAAACAATGACGGCCAGTAGCACCAAAATTACAGCACTTATTTGCCATAATTTGCGCACACAAAAGAAACAGGCCGCTTTAAATTTCATTACATCATTACCACATCAAACTGCTCTTGGCTGTATAAGCTCTCTGTTTGGATATTAACTTGCTTGCCAATAAATAACTCTAACTCTGCAAGGTTATGATATTCGTCATTTAATAGCGCTTCACATACTGCAGGAGATGCATAAACTACAAACTTATCCGCATCGTAAGCCCGGTTCACACGTACTATCTCACGAAGGATTTCATAGCATACGGTCTCAACCGTTTTTTGAGAACCTCGCCCTGAACATGCAGGACATACATCACACAGTATGTGCTCTAAACTTTCGCGAGTTCGCTTGCGGGTCATTTCAACCAGCCCTAATGCTGACAAACCATTAATATTGGCTTTAGCACGATCTTTCGAAAGCGCAGATTCTAATGAGTGCATTACCCGGCGTTTGTGCTCATCGCTCACCATATCAATAAAGTCGATAATAATAATACCGCCCAAATTGCGCAGCCTTAGTTGACGAGCAATAGCTGAGGTTGCTTCAACATTAGTATTAAAAATAGTTTCTTCAAGGTTACGATGACCAACAAATGCACCGGTATTAACATCAACCGTGGTCATTGCTTCGGTTTGATCTATGATCAGATACCCGCCAGACTTTAAAGTCACCTTACGGTGCAACGCCTTTTGAATTTCACTTTCTACATCAAATAAATCAAAAATGGGGCGCTCGCCCGGATAATACTCAAGTACTTGTGATAATAACGGCACAAATTCTTCAGTAAACAGCTTAAGCTCTTGATAGGTAAGCTTAGAGTCAACACGAATGCGCTCCATATCTTCGCCCACGTAATCACGTAATGTTCTAAAAGCCAGCGTAAGATCTTCATGCAGAATACTCGCTTTGCTGGTTTTACGGCGCTTAGAAACTATTTTATCCCACAGCTTTTTTAAAAATGCAGCATCGTGACGAAGCTCTACTTCACTTGCGCCTTCTGCGGCAGTTCTAACAATAAAGCTACCGTTTTCATCACCATATTCAGCAACAATTTTTTTAAGCCTAGCGCGTTCCTCTTCCGTTTCGATACGTTGACTCACACCAACATGCGTCGCATCTGGCATAAATACTAAATAGCGTGACGGTATAGTAATATCAGTGGTTAAGCGAGCACCTTTACTACCCAATGGATCTTTAACCACTTGCACCATAATGTACTGACCTTGGCGAACAAGCTCACGAATATCTTGGACTTTTTTAATTGGCTCGTCGTCAACACCTTCAACAATAGAAGCACTATTGACGATATCTGAAGCGTGCAAAAAGGCGGCTTTCTCTAAGCCTATATCAACAAAAGCGGCTTGCATTCCAGGTAGCACGCGACTTATTTTACCTAAGTAAATATTGCCTACTATGCCTAAATTACCAATACGCTCTAGCTGAATTTCTTGTAATACACCGTTTTCGATTAGGGCAACGCGACTTTCACTTGGCGTGACATTGATCAGTAGTTCTGTACTCATGCTACCCTCTTAAGAATGTATGTAATAATTGTTCTGTCTCATATAAAGGTAAGCCTACAACGGCAAAATAGCTACCCGAAATATGCGTTACAAAGCGTCCACCTAACCCTTGGATACCATAACCACCGGCTTTATCTTGAGGCTCGCCCGTTTGCCAGTAAGCGTCTATTTCTTCATCATTGAGTATTTTAAAAGTAACATCAGTACTGACAACACAACTCATTACTTTTTCTGGTGTGGCAAAAGCGATAGCAGTTAACACTTGGTGAGTATTTCCTGACAAACGTTTTAAGGTGTGAGTAAAGTCGTCTTTATCTCGTGGCTTGCATAATGATTGATTATCCATCACTACCACGGTATCACTACCTAGAACAGGCCGATCGGTATATCCTTGTTTTACGCCCATTTGTGCCTTTAAACGCGCTAAACGTTCGACATAATCATATGGGAGTTCGTTAGCAAGCTGGCTTTCATCGGCATCAACACTAAATTGTGAAAACTCGATACCCAACTGGGTTAAAAGCTCTTTACGGCGGGGAGACGCGGAGGCTAAATATACTGCGCAAGTCATTATCTGATCCTAAAGTGTCTACGGTATTTTCTAAGTAATAAAAATACCCATATCCAACTCAACATACCTGTTAATACAGGCCATAAGTAATGTGGGCTAAAATAAACGCCAAGTAAAAAATGATTTAACCAAAACTGCATTAAATGATAAAGCGTTAAAAATAAGCCAATTAAAAGGCTTTGTTGCCACAATGAAAAATTGCGAATTTTTTGAAAGTTACTTGCCGTAACAAAAATACACACCGAGTAGGTTAATGAGTTTACACCTAAAGAAGAACCGGTCGCTAAATCAATCAGTAGTCCAACAACCCAAGCCGTGCCTATGTTTAAGCGATGCGGTAAAGCCAAAGACCAGTACATAAGTACCAACAGCACCCAGTCAGGGCGAAATGGTTCAAGTGAAAAGGGTAACGGCATCAAAGCCATTACCAATGCAAAGAAAATACTTAACGCAATTAATAGCATATGGCGATTAATCATCTCCCATCAACTCCTGCTGATTTAGCCATAACACCACTAATAATCGAATTCGGTCTAATTGAGCTATAGGTTCAGCAAATACTTGCGCAAAAGGTTGTCCTTCATCACGGGTTATTTCGGTGATCACCGCTACCGGATAGCCCTCAGGAAACGTACCACCAAGGCCAGAGGTAACCAACACATCGCCAATACGTACATCTAAACTATGCGGCACATGCGACAGTTTCAGTACGTTAATTTTACCAATACCTTCAACCACTGTTCGCACGTCATTACGTAAAATACGTACAGGCGTAGCATGGGTGGTATCGGTAATTAATAATACTCTTGAAGTGGTTGAGCCCACTTTAGTCAACTGCCCCACAAGTCCCATATCATCAATCACTGCTTGGCTTTCACTTAAACCATCGGTGGTTCCTCGATTTATCACCACTTGGTGGCTATAAGGATTTGAGTGAACAGAAAGTACTTGAGCAATAATTTTACGATTGGTGTGTTTTGAGGACGAGCCCATTAAGGCTCGTAATTTTTGATTTTCTTTTGCTAAGAATTCATATTGCTGAATTTGCTCGCTCTGCAATATTTGCTTTTTTTTCAGGGCTTCATTTTCAGTTTGTAACTGTTCGCGGGTGTGCAAGCTCTTAGCGCTAAAGCTAAATACTTCGTAAGGTAGATTGGCAACATAAATGAGCGGACTAACTAAGGTATTCAAACTGGTGCGAATATTCTCACCGCCCTTAGTGTATCTATCCCCAAGGATCAACACGATACTCAAAAGCACTGCGACAAAAAGTCGCAGTTGCAAAGAGATTGTTTTTTCAAACATTGATTTCATTAATCGTAACTAAAAACGTCACCACCGTGCACATCAATCATCTCAAGCGCTTTACCGCCGCCACGAGCAACACATGTAAGTGGATCATCAGCAACAACTACTGGAATGCCAGTTTCTTCCATGAGTAGGCGATCTAAATCTTTTAGTAATGCGCCACCGCCAGTTAACACCATGCCATGTGCTGAAATATCAGATGCCAGTTCAGGAGGTGATTGCTCAAGTGCAACCATGACAGCGCTTACAATCCCCATTAGCGGCTCTTGTAATGCTTCTAAAATTTCATGCGAGTTAAGTGTGAACGAACGAGGAACACCTTCTGCAAGGTTACGACCACGCACTTCTATTTCTACTGGATCGTCTGTTTTAAATGCAGAACCAATTTGGTGTTTAATATTCTCAGCTGTGGCTTCACCAATTAAACTACCAAAGTTACGACGTACATAATTAATAATGGCTTCATCAAACTTGTCGCCACCAATACGAACAGATGACGAATAAACAACACCATTGAGTGAGATAATAGCCACTTCGGTTGTACCGCCACCAATATCAACAACCATAGAGCCCGTTGCTTCAGATACTGGTAAGCCTGCACCAATTGCAGCAGCCATAGGCTCTTCAATTAAGTAAACTTCACGAGCACCTGCCCCCATCGCTGATTCGCGAATAGCACGCTTTTCAACCTGTGTAGCGCCACAAGGTACACAAATAAGTACACGTGGGCTTGGTCGCATAAAGTTATTGTTGTGCACTTGCTTAATAAAGTGCTGTAGCATTTTTTCGGTCACATAAAAATCAGCAATCACGCCATCTTTCATCGGACGAATAGCTTTAATATTACCAGGTGTACGCCCCAACATTTGCTTAGCTTCTGTACCTACAGATGCAACACTTTTAGGCCCACCAGCACGCTCTTGACGAATAGCAACAACTGAAGGTTCGTTTAATACAATCCCTTCTTCTTTTACATAAATTAGTGTGTTGGCTGTACCTAAATCGATCGATAGATCGTTTGAAAAAATACCACGGAGTTTTTTAAACATGAGGCTGGATGACCTTTGAAATTCGTTCTTATTTTAGTTGCGCTTACTTTAACATTCTCAATGTAATGAGCAATATAAAGCGCAGCCGTCTTTGTAATCATTAAAAAGAGGAAGCCTGTGCTTCCTCATTAAATATTATTGTTCGCTCATTAAGCGAAAGCCAATGTAATTAGCTCTAAAATCTGGCGCTAGGATTAAACGCGTTGAGGCACGAGCGAGGCTAGGAGCAAAGTTCCATGCGCCGCCACGAACCACAGCATTTTTTTTATTCTCTGTGCTACTAGTCCATTCCCATACATTGCCCACTGTATCGTATAAGCCAAATGCATTTGCAGAAAAAGACCCTACCGGAGCGGTGCGTTTGTTTGACCATTCGCTACCACACCAACCACAGTTTGCTAAGTTTTTACCAATTTCGTTACCCCAAGGGTACTCAGTATCTGTACCTGCACGCGCAGCATATTCCCACTCAACCTCAGTTGGCAGACGATACACTTGTGCTGTTTTATCAGAAAACCATTCTGCGTAAGCCATAGCATCATTTTTTGTCAAACACACAGCTGGAAAATCATTTGTTTGCTCAAACCCTGGAGCTCGCCAATTTAAGCTCGCTTCCCAAACGGGTTCTCCATTTAGATAATAAGCACAGCCTTTGCCTTTTTCAGCTTCAGTCTTGTATTGTGTCTCGTTTACAAACTTCTCAAATGCGCCAACAGTGACTTCTTTACTTTGCATGACAAAAGATTCACTAATCGTTTTTTCAACAACAGGACGCTCGTTTTCCAGTCCATTGCCGTTAATATCGCCCATTTTAAATGTGCCAACAGGGATTATTACGGCTGACGAATCCACTGTTGGTGGCTGCGTATCAACTTCCATTCCCTTAGGACAATCTGCTTGTATTATTTGCTCTCGCTTTTTAGTCGGTGCAGCAATCGACTCTGACTTTTTTTCTAACTTAGCAAAAAGCGTGCGTGTCTTTTTTAAGTCAATACGTGCTTTATAAGGGATGTAACCCTCTTTGCGTATTTCTAATTTATGCAAACCACGCGGTAATCTTGTTACTAAGCGAGTTGAACCTACACTAATGTCGTTAATAAAAACTTCATCACCATGTACGTTAGAACGCAAAGTTAACTGAATTAACTGATCTTTCTTTTGTTCAGCGACCACTTTAGGCTTTTTATTAACTATTTTAGCGACCGCTTTATTATCCGTATTATCGCTGAATGTTAACTGACTATCAGAAAAAGTAGTGCTATAAGCTGGCTGATAAGTATTTGTCAGCGGGGTACCATACTCTGAACAAAAACTGTTATTTACACTTAATAAGTGACATAAACGACTACTGTTTACATCTCCACGCATAGTAACGCTTAAATTGACATTATAATCACCTTGGCCGCTAAATGCGCTCTTAATCACGTGACTACTTAAAATCTGTACTTGTGCCCCTGACATGTCTCGCTTAGGTTCAACCAGACGTTTTTCTGTAAGGTTTTCAAAAATTTGATCTAAAAAGCGATTAGTGGCTTTTTTCAGCCCCATCTGCTGGCCGCGTTGTTCACATGCAGCGAGTGTTTCAGTACGCTTACAATTAAGGGTATGATCGACCTCCAGTGTTCCCTCGCGGGTAAACTCATTGCGCAGTCGCTCTACACGCGCAGTAGTGTATTGCACTTTTAAACTTTCGATGGTGTTCTGAAGTGCATGTTTATCAGCGCGAATTTGCTCAATATCTTTTAGATGGGATGCAATTGCCGCCAATTGCATAGAAATATCATTTTTATTTTGTTCTTGATCAACAACGGCTTTTTGATAACGCGATTGTGCAGAAGTGATATCAAGCGACGGGTTATCAATTAAGCGTCGGTACATATCATTCATCGCATCTAACGCTTGATTTTTTTCTTTATCAAGTTGTGTTGAACGCGCTCTTAGCAGTTCAAGTTGGGTTTGAAGCTGATTTTCTTCTTGTAAATATTTATCGAGCATCGTTGTTGAACGAGTGTATTCTGTTTGTTTCGTATTAATCTCTGATTCAATTCTGTTTACAGTAGTTGTATCTTGTGCAAATACTGTGCTGGCAAAAAAGCTAGCAGAAATTAACAGAGATAAAGGAGCAATTCGCATATATTCCAGTCCCAAAAAAGCGGCAATTATTTGGTTATTATTATTTTTTATAATAAAACCTTATGCTATGTACTTGAAGCACAAAACACAAGCTTTGTTCATTTATTATCTCAGTTTACAACTATTATCCCGTTTCATGCCAGTAAATAACCGTTTCATTTGTACTAAATAGCTAATTTATTTAACAACATCGATATTTATCTGCCATTTACGCCCAAAAGATACCAATTTAACGGCGTATTCATATTTTTTAATTTGCTTAAGTAATAAAATTTAAGTCAAAATAACGCTATTAAACAGCACATTCACCATGTAACTAATAAAAAAGAGTGATAATGCCAATACCATTCAATATTAATGAACATAGTTATTTACAACCAATTAGTAACAAATTGCTAGCAGAAAAAAACATTACGTTAAACATTAAGCGTGATGATTTATTGCACCCTGTTATTAGTGGTAATAAATGGCGTAAGCTCAAATACAATTTAGCTCGCATGCAACAACAAGGCAAAACAGAGTTACTGACCTTTGGTGGCGCTTTTTCGAATCATATTCACGCGTGTGCAGCCGCAGGAAAAGAATTTAACCTAGTAACTCACGCAATTGTGCGCGGACCTGAACTTGACCTAAATAATCCAACGTTAAAATTTGCAAAGCAATGTGGCATGCAATTACATGTAGTTAATCGATTAGAATACCGACAACGAAATGATAAAGCATACTTATCGGCATTACAGGCTCGATTTCCCAATGCGTATATTCTGCCTGAAGGAGGCACTAACGAGTTTGCTTTAGAGGGATGTAAAGAACTCGCCCAAAGTTTACCTGAGCACGACTACTTAATCTGTCCTACTGGCAGTGGTGGAACATTGGCGGGCTTAATAGAGGGCAGCTCAAATAAAAGCACCCTACTAGGTATTGCCGTTTTAAAGCAAGCCGACTACCTGAGAGACGAAATACGAGCCCTTAGCCCTAGAGCTAAATCACAAAGTAATTGGCAATTACTTACACAATTTCATGATGGCGGATATGGTCGTTTTACCTCTGAACTGTGGCAGTTTTGCCAATATATGTTGCAACAATATCAGTTACCACTTGAGCCTATTTACAGCGGTAAAATGATGTATGCACTTTGGCAGCTCATTAACAACGACTACTTTCCCTCTGGCAGCAAAATTATTGCAATTCATACAGGTGGGCTGCAAGGTTTAGACGGGCTAAAATATCGTGGACTTGTTTAATTAGCTAATGAAATGCAACTTGAGTGAAGTCGGGTAACAATCCAGAAAAATACCCCCCTTGTGCAGTACTAACACCTATCGCTTTTAAAAATTGCAGTTCCTGATACGTTTCTACACTTGAGGCCACCACCGGCAGACTCAATAATTTGCCAATATGCACAATTCCCCTGACAGATTTTTGCTGGAAATAATTATGATCTATTCCATGAACAAGTTCATAGGCCAAATTAAGCCCCACTATTTGCTTATTATGGGTGAAGTTAAATATACTTTTACTACTTCTAACCTCATCTATAACGATATTAAAGTTGAGCGCTGTTATGGCCGAAAAAGCAGTCTGTAACCGATCTTGGTTATTTAAGAAATCAGCTTCATTTATCAAAAACTGTAACGTATGAAGGCTTTTCAACTCATTCATATGTTTACTTAGCCAACCCCAAAACTCACTATTAAACCAACTTTTAGGATGCAATTTAATACTAATAACAGACGATGACTTTTCTATTAACAGCAGTTTTTTAACTTGCATAACAACTGCTTGGTCTAGTAATAGCGCCTCATCCTCATTGTAAAACTGACTTATATAATCTTGATTAAATAGTTGTTTATTTGTCTTATCGCTACTTTTAATTAAAACATGATGTTTAATAATAGTGCCACTATCCAACTCGTATACAGGTTGAAATAAAATCGCTAATTTTTGCTTTTCAATTCCCTGCTTGACCAAGTTTTCATCAGCCACCTTAAGGTGACTGCAATTGAGTGCCAATTGATGATAATGCTTCACTCTACTTTGCATTGATAGTGTGAGTGACGATCTGGCAAGCTGATACACCATTACCTGATCAGCATTCGAGTAGTAAGTACACAAACCTAACTTTATACTCTCGTCAGCCACTCTAGGGGCTAAAATATAGGCTGCGTTAAGCATGCATTGATGTAAATGTTTAGCACAATTTGCTTTCTCAATCGCACTAACCCCTTTGAGAGTAAAAGCAAAATTACCCGCTGTTAATAACTTAACGGATATTACAGCCGTATTGGTAAAATCTTTTGCTAGTAATACTTTAAGAGTCGCTTGTAAGTCCGTATTTATATCAAAATGACATTCGCATTGAATGAGTGCAAATATATTATAGCCAATTGTTTTCTGCTCCTTGGCTGCTGTCTTTAATACCGATAGTGAAGGCATTGTTTTAGGCGTATAACACACTTTTTTATAGCCATCGCTTTGGTTACGCTTTAATACCATTGAGTTATTTACTCTCGTTTTGAGTAATATAGCGCGTCTAACAGCAAAAATTATGACCAAAATAAACACATTCATTATTATAAATAGGTCACTGTAGGCATACCAAAGAGGCCATGAATATAACAAAACCCCTTTTGAATTTGAGCTGAAGTATTGCTTTTGCTGCTTAACATAAACAGAAACTTTATCTGGAGTTAGGGTAAAAGGTGTATTTGCTAAAAGTTGTTGCTTATTAACTAGTGGCTGCTGTAATTGCTTGGCGAGTTCTATACCTGTTTGCTTATTTTGATATTGTAAAACTAAATTTAAACCACTATTAAAAATAACAAATAGCATAAAACACAGAGCGTAAAATAAGGCACTAGCGTAATTGGTAAACTGAGACTGACTGGCTTTCATAACTTACCCGCTCATTAAATAAGTTATTAAAGTGTTGTCTACTATTTGCAATTGCACAAGCCAATCATAAAAGTTTAGTAGCTGTTTTATTATTAATACTTAATGTTTATAAACATTATATTTAGTCATATGTAATAGCTGCACCTTATGGCACAGGTGGGAGGTTTGTTACAAATTAAACAGATTGACGTTGCTATGCTTTGTAAACCTTAAAACAATGTATAAATTTTAAATGAGGATTATTCACTCATTTAAAGATAAGCGAAAGGTATGGTAACTAGCCTCAATAAAAAAGCCCTGATTACTCAGGGCTTTTTTTTAAAACTTTTTAAACTAAAAAGTTGGAAGTTAGAACGGAATATCGTCATCAAAGTCGATTGTTGGTTCCATAGGGTTTGATGCGCCACCTTGCGGTGCATTTTGCGGCTTAGGAGCAAACCCGCTTTGCTGTTGTGGTGCATTATTTTGCTGAGGTGCAAAGCCACCTTGTTGCTGTGGTTGGTACTGGTTATTTTGTTGTGGAGCCGGCTGCTGGGCAGGTGCAGATTGTTGCTGTGGAGCATAACTGCCTTGCTGACTATTCTGGCCTTGGTTATTTTGACCATAGCTACCGCTTTGCTGTCCGCCTTGGTTACCTTGATAACCGCCACTTTGTTGACCACCTTGGTTACCTTGATAGCCACCGCTTTGTTGGTCACCACCGCGTGCACCTAACATTTGCATTTGACCTGTAAAACCATCAACAACAATTTCTGTGGTGTATTTTTCTTGGCCCTGTTGGTCAGTCCATTTACGAGTTTGAAGCTTACCTTCTACGTAAATTTGTGAACCCTTGCGGCAGTATTCGCCTACAATTTCAGCTAATTTGCCAAAAAATACCACACGGTGCCACTCAGTTTTATCAACCATTTGGCCAGTGTTTTTATCTTTATAGCTGTCTGAAGTTGCTAAGGTAATATTTGCTACGCCATTACCATTAGGCATGTAACGAACTTCAGGATCTTGCCCTAAATTACCAACCAAAATTACTTTGTTCACGCCGCGTGCCATGGAACCATCTCCTATAAACGTTAGATTAAACCAGCCACTCTTCGGGCTTGGTCTAGGTCAAATTCTTTATCATTAATCTTTAAGTAGCTTCGACTTTGATCGCGAACTACGGTTGCTTCTATTACGCCGGGTAAAGCAACTAACTGAGAAGCTAGTGTTTGTGCCTGCTCTTCAGAATCTAATTGGGTCATTAAACTAATAACTTTGCTTTTCGGTGGGACTTGCATTTTCCACGCAATAATAAGCCATATTACCCCAACAAGTGCCGCCGCCGCAAACACAGCTTGCGTACTGGTGGTTTGTGCTACATACCCACCCAACATACCGCCTAAAAAAGCACCTAAAAACTGGCTAGATGAATACCCACCCATAGCGGAGCCCTTTTGGCTTGCAGGCGCAATACGAGACACAAGAGCCGGCATAGTGGCTTCTAAAAAGTTAAAAGCAACAAAATATAACAGCATACAAACCGCAATGCCAACAACGCTATTGGCCCATATCGACATACTTAACATACTGACTATTAAGACCATCACTGAACCAATAAAGGCTTGTTTTTCTTTCTCTTTTTTAATTGCCACTATCATTACTGGCACCATCAAAAAAAACGCTAAAAATAAAACCGGGATATAAAGCTGCCAATGGTTTTCAGCCACAAGTCCATCTTTAATCAGTTGACTTGGCAATACTACAAAAATAGTCGTCAATGTTAAATGCAGCAATAATACACCTGCATTTAGACGCGCAAGCTGCGGATGTTTAATTAGCTTTTTAATGTCACTAAAGCTGGCAAGTGTATCGCCTTTAGGGGCTTTATTTATTGCACTAGGCACCAGCATAGTGACAATAAAAATTCCTAATACAGCCAGTATAGCAGTTAACCAAAACACTCCGGCTATACCCCATGAAGCTGCCACAATTGGCCCAAGTAGCATAGCGAAGGCGAAGCTCATACCTATGCTCATGCCAATCACTGCCATGACTTTTGGTCGTTGTTCGTCACGGCTTAAGTCTGATGCAAACGCTAATAGTGCGCTGGCAATAGCACCCATACCTTGTAAGGCACGTCCTACCGTTACCATTTGTATAGACTCGGCCAAAGCAGCAATCACTGAGCCTAAAGCAAATACAAGTAAACCACCTACAATCACTTTTTTACGGCCAATTTTATCGGATAGTCTTCCCATTGGGATTTGTAATACGGCCTGCGTTAAACCATACGCACCAATTGCAAAACCTATCCATATAGGTGAAAAGCCTTCAAGCGATTGACCATAAATAGCTAAAACAGGCATCAGCATAAACAAGCCAAGCATTCTAAATGCAAACACACTCGCTAACGATACGGCGGCGCGTTTCTCTCGTGAATTAAGTGAAGATGCGGTCATTATTTGCGTGATCTTACTATGTGAAAAAATTAGGCAAGGATTCTATCACAAGCTTGGCAATAATTAATCGTCTATAACTAAGGATTTTTTCAATGATCAAGGATTAATATTGCAGCGTATTATGCGATACTGAACAAATAATTTTGGCAATAAACGAGATAGCATGGAAAACATTGAAGTCCGAGGCGCCCGCACGCACAATTTAAAAGACATCAGCCTAACCATCCCACGTGATAAACTAATTGTTATCACTGGCTTATCTGGTTCAGGAAAGTCATCACTTGCATTTGATACGCTATATGCAGAAGGGCAACGCCGGTATGTTGAATCACTCTCTGCTTATGCAAGGCAGTTTTTGTCATTAATGGAAAAACCTGACGTAGATCATATTGAAGGCCTTTCCCCTGCTATTTCCATTGAACAAAAATCAACCTCGCATAATCCCCGTTCAACCGTGGGAACCATTACTGAAATCTACGATTACCTGCGTTTAATGTTTGCACGGGTTGGCGAACCACGCTGTCCAACTCATGATCTTCCTTTAGCAGCGCAAACAATTAGTCAAATGGTCGATACCGCATTAGCGCTGCCTGAAGGCACTAAGTTAATGCTACTTGCTCCTGTTGTTAAAGACCGTAAAGGTGAGCATGTAAAACTATTAGAACAGCTTGCCAGTCAAGGTTACATTCGCGCTCGTATAGATGGTGAAGTATGCGACTTATCCGATCCACCACCGCTAGATTTACATAAAAAGCATACTATTGAAGTCGTGGTGGATCGCTTTAAAGTCAAAGACGGCCAGCAACAACGTCTTGCGGAATCATTCGAAACGGCACTTGAAATGTCAGGCGGCGTTGCCAACATTGCTTTTATGGACGATAGCAGTGCTGAAGAAATGCTGTTTTCAGCAAATTTTGCCTGCCCAACCTGTGGCTATGCGATGACCGAACTTGAACCGCGTTTATTTTCGTTCAATAACCCTGCAGGAGCTTGTCAAAGCTGTGATGGTTTAGGCGTAAGACAATACTTTGACCCGAATCGCGTGGTTCATAACCCTGAAATAAGCTTAGCCGGCGGCGCAATTAAAGGCTGGGATAAACGCAGTTTTTACTATTATCAAATGTTGCAAGCGGTTGCACAGCATTATGAGTTTGATTTAGATGTTCCTTATCAAGAGCTTGCAAAAGAACATAAAAAAATTATTTTAGATGGCTCTGGCGATACTAAAATTGCATTTAATTACCGTAATGACCGCGGTGATTTAATTACACGTAATCATGTATTTGAAGGCGTGTTAAACAATATGAACCGCCGCTACCGTGAAACTGAGTCAAACTCAGTGCGTGAAGAACTAGCCAAATATCAAACCAGCCAAGCCTGCCCTAGTTGTAAAGGCTCACGTTTGCGCCAAGAAGCACGCAATGTATTTATTGGTCAAACTAACTTGCCAACCATTACGCATATGAGTATTGGTGAGGCGATGAGCTTTTTTGAAGGTTTGCATTTAACTGGGCAAAAAGGCCAAATCGCCGAAAAAATTCTAAAAGAAATTCGCGATCGCCTATCGTTCTTAATAAATGTAGGCCTAAATTACTTATCACTTGAGCGCAGTGCCGACACACTTTCTGGCGGTGAGGCACAGCGTATTCGCTTAGCGAGTCAAATTGGTGCTGGGTTAGTGGGTGTTATGTATGTACTGGATGAACCTTCAATTGGTTTGCACCAACGTGATAACGACCGTTTATTAAAAACTTTAGTTCATTTACGCGATTTGGGTAACACCGTTATTGTTGTAGAACACGATGAAGACGCCATTCGTGCCGCTGATCATATTATTGATATTGGTCCAGGTGCTGGCGTACATGGCGGACATGTTATTGCTCAAGGTACACGCGATGATATTTTAGCAAGCAAAGACTCGGTTACCGGCCAGTTTTTATCCGGCGTGCGTAAAATAGAAGTACCTAAAGAGCGCCATGCTACTAACGATAAATGGTTAGAGCTGTTTGGTGCTACTGGTAATAACTTAAAAAATGTTGATTTAAAAATACCTTTTGGCTTAATGACCTGTATTACCGGTGTATCTGGTTCGGGCAAATCTACACTCATTAACGATACCTTGTTTAAACTTGCCCACACTGAACTCAACGGTGCAACTACTGCAGAAGCAGCTCCTTATGGGTCAATTGCAGGACTTGAGCACTTTGATAAAGTAATTGATATTGACCAAAGTCCTATTGGCCGCACACCGCGTTCAAACCCTGCCACTTATACTGGTATTTTCACTGGTATTCGTGAGCTATTTGCAGGTACTCAAGAAGCCCGTTCACGTGGTTACAAAGTAGGTCGCTTTAGCTTTAATGTTAAAGGTGGGCGTTGTGAGGCGTGCCAAGGTGATGGCGTTATTAAAGTAGAAATGCACTTTTTACCAGACGTATATGTACCGTGTGATGTATGTAAGGGTAAACGTTATAATCGCGAAACCTTAGAAGTACAATATAAAGGCAAAAACATCAACCAAGTGCTCGACATGACCGTTGAAGATGCCCATGACTACTTTGATAAAATACCGGCTATAGCACGTAAACTTAAAACTCTAATGGATGTTGGACTCTCTTATATCCGTTTAGGCCAAGCCGCTACAACACTTTCTGGTGGTGAAGCACAGCGAATTAAGTTAGCACGTGAGCTCTCTAAGCGTGATACTGGAAAAACCTTGTACATTCTTGATGAGCCAACCACGGGACTTCATTTTGCTGATATTGAACAGTTATTAGTGGTGTTGCATCGCCTACGCGATCATGGCAATACCATTGTAGTAATTGAGCATAATTTAGATGTAATAAAAACTGCCGATTGGATCGTTGATTTAGGCCCTGAAGGTGGTGCTGGCGGCGGTGAAATACTGATTGCAGGCACACCAGAAGAAGTGGCGGAATGTCAGCGCTCACATACTGGGCACTACTTAAAACCGCTATTAAATAAATAGCGGTAATACACTTTGAGGAAAGCCGGTGTTAAGGTATTTAAAAGTTGCAAAATGGCGTGCTAATAAACAGTTTAAGCAACAGCAAAAAAGCTGGCAACCACACCAAATTAAACTGCTGAGTCATATAAAAAGCATATGGTTTAACCTTAACACCGCGCAAAAGCTTTACCTTCTTGCACTTATAAGTTTAGCTATTTTTAAGTTAACCTGGTTGTGCGCCAGCATCACCATTGTTGCACTGATCGTAGAGTTTTGGCCCAAGTTTAATCAGCTCTGGAATTCACTCGCTGGCAAAGCACTTATTTTGGTATTTTATGCCAGTATTGCTAACTTTGTTCTAGCAGGTGCAAGCGGTATAGTGAATGAAGTAACGCAAGTATCAGCTAATCATTTTAACTACACCCACAACTTTGCCACTTTATTATATTTACCGCCTTGGACACTGGGGATAACCCTAGCAACCTTACTCGGCTTACAGCTTATTTTGCCATTTTACATCATCGTTTTACTGCTTATAAAACCCTTTGGCTCTGATCGTATTAAATTTATCAGTCAAAGCTATTCGCCGCTTCTCACTGCATTTACGCGCTTTTTTTTAGCTACTGTGGTGTTTGTAAGTTTAATCGCGTTCATTGATGACAAACCGCCTGAAAAAGTATTAAACGACATCGTAAAGAATTTTGAAAATAGTAAGTCTATTGCGAATAAGTCACCCGCAGAACAGGAACAAGCAATAGAAGAGTTAAGTGAACAGATAGAAAAAAAACTTCCCTCTTCAGACAATGACAAAACTCAGACAAAAACATTTGGTATTCGCTTAGAAGGCGAAGACGATAATACCCAGACAGTTAAGCAGTTTTTAGATACTAAAGGCTACTTTGAGCGCAGTAAACGCTTAATCGCTATGTTTGCCTATAGTTATGAAGCAGATAGCTACTCTCGCTGTAAAAAGTCAAAAGAGAGTAAGTCAATTGAGCTCAATGATTACGAAATTGTTGAAATAACGCCTGATCAAAGTATGCCTTATGGCTATCAATTTATAGTTAGAGCCTGTGAATCTGCCGGTATTTCTGCTACAAAACATTAAAATACAAAAAAACAGGCTTATGGGCGTGGAATAAACCCAACCGCATCATAAACTGCTTTTAATGTTTTCTCAGCACGGGCACTGGCTTTCTCGGTATAATGAATAGCGCTATTCGCCCCAACTAATTTGTACTATTTGCATATCTTTATACTTAGATCCCGTAAATAATATTTCATTGCTTTCGTTTACCTCAAAACCAATAGGTCGAAAGTCCACGTGTGTATCTTGTATGGTTTGATCTTGTAAATTTAGTCTAGCGATTCTTGAAATAGAATCTGAATAATAGAAATAGTCTTTACTGATCCCATATGCAACTGACTTTTTGGCATTTTTAGGTAATTCCCAGCTTTGCCTATCGGATAAGCGAATTAACTGATTATCGTTGGTTACGTAGCCGTTACCTTTACTATCTGAAATGAGTTTATTCGCTTTTATTCCTTCTATTACATGAGTATCACGAGTTAGTAAATTAAACTCTGCCAATATATTTTTTGTACCAAGGCGCTTAATATAAATAATGCTTTCGTTATTTTTTGACCAAATATAGCTTACTATTTTATGTTTATTAAATTCTTCTAATGGATAAATTTTTTGAGTGTTTACGTCATAAAATAAAAAGCTTTTATTTTTTATGAACATTATGCGCTGCTTATTGGGAGAAGCTCGGAGCATTCCTAATGCAAAAGTCGAAGGGGCATCATCATAATTAAAAAAGCTGAGTTGCTTTGTAAAACCATTTTGAGAGAGCCATAATTGACTGCTGCCAGAACGCTCAGATACAAAAACATGCGCAGGCCCTTCTTTATTAACTATTTCAATAATGTTGTAGTCGTCTTTATCACTTTTATAGAGCGTTTCATATTTAGGTGTATCGCCAAAAGGGTCTGTTACTTTAATTAGCGAGTATGATTGGGTTTTATTCTCTGAATAAAAAAGACTATTGGCAGAGTGCACTGCTATATAATAAGGAGTTATATTTGGGGTTACTGTTAGTGTATTTTTAACAGTGTTTTTTTCATCAAATATAATGGTTGAAAGCTGTGTTCCTTCAAATACTATTATGCCTTTATCGTCTGCAAGCCAGTCAAACGCGAAGCTAATTATACTTTTCTTTGCTTTAAATAAGCGCTTGGTTTCGTGGGTTTCAAAGTCGTAACTAAATACAGAAAAAGGCTTACCCTTTTGACTAAGTATATACGCTATTTTATTACCAGATTGAGATAAACGCGGCATGATCGCGCCGTACATTACACCTGGCGGTGGGATCACTATAAACTCTTTTTTAAGTTCTAAATCAAATTTATATAAGCCTGAACCATCATGCTCATTTTTATATTCGGTGTAATAAATATGCTCACCACTTTCGTCTACTTGCGCATAACCTGTGTATCTAAAGTCACACTTTTTAATAGAGGTAGCCTCCCCTATAACAGGAAACTGGCTTAGATCAACGAGTACCATTTCACACTTTTGTTGTTTTAAATTGGTAGCTTGTAATAACACTGAGTGCTGATTTAATTGCCACGATAAAATAGATACCTGAAAGCCAGGATAGGTAATTTCAACTTCCCTTTGATCAGATAGTCGCTTTACAAATGCATGCATTACGTCATTTTCAGGTTCTATATTGGTGTAAGCTAAATATTGTTTATCTGAGGATAATTCAGGGTGAACTTCACTACCTATATTCCACGTGCTTGCTACCTTATTAACCGTGATCTGTTTAATCTTTTCGCTAGAAGGTGCATTAATAAAAAACAACCCTAACCATACTAAAAAGCACAGACAAATAATGACGACTAAAGAATAGATCAAAAACTTTTTACTATTCGTTCTTTGAACCGGTTGAGAAGTAGTTGCAGTCACTACCTCTTCATTTTTGGCAAAAAAATCCGGTGAGTCAGGCAAAAAGTTTGCAGGCTCTTCAAAAACGCTTGTTTGCGTTAAACGCTCTGGTATTACGGTTAGACTGTAACCTTTACGGTAATGAGTTTTTAAAAGCGGTGCTTTTTCAGTTGGGTGGGCAAGCTGCTTTCTTAACTCTGAGATTGCACGGTTAATCGCATTATCATCAACAAAGCTCTGTTGCCACACACTTTCAATAAGCTCTTGTCGAGAAACAATGTGTTGAGGCTTATTTATAAAGTGCAGTAATAGCTTTACTAAAAGTGGGTCTAATTCCCTTTCCATATTGTTTGAAGTAATCACACAGCGATTACTAATAAATTGCCAAGGTCCGATTTGATAATTCATAGTTTTACATATTTTTATTTTTCAACAACCCTACCACAGGTACACTTTTTAATATAGCTAGGTTAATTTAAAACCTTATATTCACAGATAAGGTTTGTGATTAACTCTCTAATTTAAAACAACAAAAAAAATAAAAACCTTATAAATAAATCACTCACAACTAGATAAGCGACTCTAGATAAATTTAGCGATATTCTTTAAAACGTCATCAACAAGCAGCTTACTAAACACGACTTTTTAATAGTAATTAAGCTGACTTTTAAACATAAAAAAGGTTTCATTATGAATAACGCAACTAAAAAAGTATTACCCGTAATTTTATTAGCAACAGTATTTAGTACAGCCTCTGCAGTCGCTACAGAAAGTAAAAACAACACGCTACTAACCAATTCAGATCAATGTGCAGCGGGTGAAATAGTCATCAATAGCAATCAAATAATTTATGCTACCAACACTGACTCACTCATCAAGCATGAAGTAAACACTGAAACATTATTTACTAGTATAGAGAACCAAATTGCAACCGACTTTGAATCGTCCATCAACAAGATGAACTCAAAAATTGATAGTAACCTTTCAAAAATAACGTCGTCACTAACAACTTATATAAGCACTATTTTAACCAATCAATAATAAATAAAATTACATTAAGGAAGTGTTATGAATACATTTACTAAAAAAGTTCTTTCAGCAACCGTATTATTGAGCGGCTGCTTATTAGCAACGACTGTACAAGCACAAAGTTCAGTGTGGCAAGTGAGTAAAGGAAATGACTCATTATTTATTGGCGGCACAGTACACATTTTACCTAAGTCAGAGATGCCTCTACCAGTGGAGTTTAACCACGCCTATAAGCAAGCAGATACGATTGTATTAGAAGCACCAATACCTGATCCTAGCGATGCACAAGCACAAATGAAAATGTTGAGCGCACTATCTTATGAAAATAATGAAACATTGAGCCAAAAGCTAACTCTAGAGGTAAAGTTAGCATTAGAAAAAAAGCTGGCTGAATTTGGTGCAAACCTAACTAAATTAGATAACTTTCGTCCTGCAATGGTTAGTATTGTGCTGATGTCGATGGAGCTGCAAAAACAAAATTTAATGGGTGAAGGCGTTGACGCTTACTTTACTAAAAAAGCGACATTAGATAATAAGGAACAACAATACTTAGAGACTATGGCGTTTCAGTTAGAGTTATTTAAGACTATGGGTGAAGGTAGCGAAAATGACTTTATCAAAAATAATTTAGCTGGGTTTGATAATTACGGTGTGATGTTTAAAAAATTACTCTCAGCTTGGCGTAAAGGTGATACGCAATCGCTCTACACAGTAGCACTTGAAACGATGCAAAAAAATGATCCTGCAACTTATAAACAATTAATGACTGATAGAAACAATAACTGGCTAGTTAAAGTAGAGCAAATGTTTAATAACGATAAAAGTGAATTTGTTCTCGTGGGAGCAGGCCACCTAGCCGGAGAAGGTAGCTTACTGACATTACTTGAAAATAAAGGCTACCAAGTATCTTTAGTTGATATTAACAATACAACGTTCAAAACAATCGTTAAGGCCGAGTAATGGATAAAACAGACAAGCAAGCATTGTTACTTTTGTCTATATTTAGCTTTTTAATGTTAATCAGCGTAATATAAAAATGCCGCTAAATTAGCGGCATTTTTGTATCTGCAAAAAAAACAGGCTTATGGGCGTGGAATAAACCCAACCGCATCATAAACTGCTTTTAATGTTTTCTCAGCACGGGCACTGGCTTTCTCTGCACCCATTTTCATTATGTCATTTAATAACGTTTGGTCTTCACGTATTTCTTTAAAACGAGCCTGAATTGGCTCTATCATGCTGACAACAGCTGCTGCGGTGTCTTTTTTCAAGTGACCATACATTTTATCTTCGTATTCAGGGACTAGCTCTTCAATTGAACGCTTAGTCGCAACACTTAATAACGTAAGTAAGTTAGAAACACCTGGCTTTTCACTACGGTCAAAATAAATGCGTGCTTGTTCGTCTGAGTCGGTAACCGCTTTTTTAAGCTTTTTCTCAATCTTTTTCGGCTCGTCTAACATCATAATAAAACCATTTGGGTTTTCATCAGATTTAGACATTTTCTTCAGCGGATCTTGCAAGCTCATAACTCGCGCACCGAACTCAGGAATATAAGGTTCTGGCAGCGTAAAAATGTCGCCATATACATTATTAAAACGATTCGCAATATCACGAGTTAACTCTAGGTGCTGCTTTTGATCTTCGCCAACTGGTACTTTATCAGCTTGGTATAATAAAATGTCAGCTGCTTGCAAAGCTGGATAAGCAAATAAACCCACATTAATATTATTTGCATGCGTTGCCGACTTATCTTTAAACTGGGTCATGCGATTAAGCTCACCCATTTGCGCATAACAGTTTAATACCCAACCAAGTTGTGCATGTTCTGGCACTTGAGATTGAACAAATAATGCCGCTTTTTCTGGGTTAATGCCACACGCCGTATATAAAGCAACACCATCTAAAACGCGAGCACGTAATAACTCAGGGTCTTGGCGTACAGTAATTGCATGTAAGTCGGCAAGCATAAAGTAGCTATCATATTCTTCCTGTAGCTTAACCCACTGGTTAATAGCGCCAACATAGTTGCCTATTGTCATACCACCGGTTGGCTGCATGCCACTTAATACTACTGGTTTACTCATGATTTTCCTTTATTTTTACTTAATTTGAAATGCTTAACGCTGCGTTAGTGTCGGTATTATAGCTAAGAAGTTATCGCATAGGTACTGTGGATTATAATCCCCTAGCTGCTCTCCTTGATGATACCCATAAGTAAGGGCTATCACATCAATACTAGCAGCTTGTGCTGCCAGTATGTCACTCTTTGAATCACCGATCATAATGGCTTTATCTGGCGAAATATTCAATGCATTACAAGCAAATAAGAGTGGCTCAGGTGACGGTTTTTTTGCCATGTCGTCACCGCAAACAATTACTTCAAAATGACTGCGAATAGCCAGTTTATCTAAAAGTAGTTCAGTAAAGCGGCGTGCTTTATTGGTAATAAGTGCTTTGGGCATACCACTAAGGGCTGCGAGTCCAGTTTCAACATGCTGATATAATACGCTGTATTCACCAACCTGCTCACTGTAATGTTGATAAAACAGGTTGATAGCTCGTTCGCTTAAAGCCTCATCGAGGTGCTCACTAATTTGCATATCACCGCATAGAGCTCGCTTTACTAACACCTCTATGCCATTACCTACCCAGCTTTCAACTAATCGCTGACTAACTATGGGAAACGCTAAATCACTTAGCGTAAGATTTAAGGCCATATATAAGTCATACACGCTATCAACTAGTGTGCCGTCTAAGTCAAATAGTGCAGCATCATATTTCATTATTTAATACTTTCTAATTGTTGGCGCATTTCATCAATTACGCTTTTATAGTTAGGCTGATTAAAAATAGCAGAGCCTGCAACAAACATGTCAGCCCCCGCTTCAGCCGCTGCAGCTATGTTATCTACTTTAATACCGCCATCAACTTCTAAACGAATATCACGCCCTGAATCAATAATGCGTTGCTTTGCCTCTCGCAGTTTTTCCAGTGTTTGTGGAATAAAACTTTGTCCACCAAACCCAGGATTTACTGACATTAATAAGATCACATCTACTTTATCCATCACGTGATCGAGGTAACTTAAACTTGTTGCAGGGTTGAACACTAAGCCAGCCTGACAGCCTTGATCTTTTATCAATTGTAAAGTGCGGTCAATATGCTCACTGGCTTCTGGATGAAAGGTAATAATTGATGCACCCGCCTCGGCAAATTGTGGAATTAAGCTATCTACCGGTTTTACCATTAAATGAACATCAATAGGGGCTTTAATCCCATAATCGCGAAGTGCTTTACACACCATTGGGCCTATTGTTAAGTTAGGGACATAATGGTTATCCATTACATCAAAATGGACAACATCAGCTCCTGCAGCTAACACTTTGTCGACATCTTCACCAAGGCGTGCAAAATCTGCAGATAATATTGAGGGCGCTATTAAGTATTTTTGTTCACAGTTGAGCATCGCTAATCCATTAATGAATAATTTATGGCGTTAATGTAACTTAATTAACGATGTTACCCAAGTAACACCTTTAAAAAATAGCGCTAAGATAGCAACACCAATGACAAACTGTCTTTAACTATAACAACAGTTAAGCTGCGTGAGCTAAGAAGGATAAAACATGCTTATAAAAAATTCTGCGGTATGATTAGCTGTGAATATAACTAAAAATAAAGTGTATTATTTAAGCGATTTTTGTTATGCTTCGCGAAGAACTAAATTATTAGGTTTATATTATGCGTGCTTTTAAAATTGGATTATTAATCACGTCGGTAAGTGTCATTATTGGAGCAGCGTCGCTTTCTTCAAATACGGAGCAAGAATTAAGCTCTGCCAACACTTGTTTTCATAAAGAGCAAACTAACGCTATCAATCATAGCGTAAACCGCTGTATTCAAATTGAAGAAGATTCCTCATGGGCTTCTTGGTTAACCGGCGATAGCCGCAGTGCACAGTTCCATTATCTAGACTTCCTAGAGTTATTAACAGGTACTGATGACAATCACAAACCCTCTTCAATCAAACCATTATTTTAATTAATGCAGCACTTTTTAAGCGCGTTACAAAGTGTGCTAGCTGCATTTTTTGGTGTGCAATCCGAAGATAAACGTCAAACAGACTTTAAACACCACTCCCCTATTACATTAATAGCTATTGCCGTGGTACTTTTTGTATTATTTGTGTTGGCTATTTACGCAACCGTGACTTCGGTGCTAAGTACATAGCCATTAGCTCATCGACTTTATTTCGTGAACCGCCTTTTGGGCTAATCGTGCGTTTAACCTGAATTTTATCCAAAGAAGCTTGGCTGTAAATTTTGCGTGTCCATACCGTATCGTGATTTGAAATAAGGACCGGCGTATTATTCTCAAATGCCGCTTGCTCAGCTAAGTTCGCTAAATTAGCCTGGTCGTCCAAATTAAACCCGCCTTTTGCATACGAAGTAAAGGATGCCGTTTTACTTAATGGCACATAAGGCGGATCGCAATAGATCACTGCATTATTAGGCACCAGTTTGAATACATCATCATACCCTAGGCAAGTAAATGTAGCCTGTTGCGCTTTGCTAGCAAAAAAGTACATTTCTTTTTCAGGAAAATAAGGCTTTTTATATTTACCAAAAGGCACATTAAAAATGCCCTTTAAGTTATAGCGGCATAATCCGTTATAACCATGGCGGTTCATATATAAAAATAAGATGGCTCGCTCATATACATCGCTGCTTTGATTAAACTGCACGCGATAATCATAATACGCATCTGAGTGGTTGTTTAAATCAACAAAAAGCTTTTTGGCATCACTAATAAACTCATCAGGCGAACGCTTGAGCTCTTTATATAAATTGATTAAATCAGCATTAATATCGTTAAGTACATAGTGTTTAAAATTGCTATTTAAAAACACTGAGCCTGCACCAACAAAAGGTTCAACCAAAGTATCTGCATGCTTACTTGCTTGATTTAGTCGCGCGTTAATATCTTCAACGAGGCTGTATTTTCCGCCAGCCCACTTAAGGAAGGCTCTACTCTTTTGCTGCATTGGCTCTTTACTTCAATTCGGTGTTGCGCGATTTTACACTAAAGCTACTGAGTTTACTGATCAACTCGTGCAATTTCTTGTTTTATTTTACTAATTTTTTTATAGAAAGGTTTATTTTTTCTAACCCCTGCAGGAAGCCCTTGCAGTGCTTGCTTTGCCTCATTTAAGTTAGCAAAACTACCTGTAGTTACTACCCACCATATTTTACCATTTCGTTTAGTTTGGTATGTATTAGTAATACTTTTTAGCTTATGTTTAGCAATAAACTCATTACCTACCTGCTGCTGAGTTACGGCTAAGAGCTGAATAACAAAATTATCCTCAGGTTGTTGTAAGTACCAATTACTGGGTATTTTTACTATTTGGTTTTGCGACTTTGTTTGTGCAGGTTTAGTAATCGGTTTTTCTTCAACGGGTTTTAATTCCGGCTTTTCCTGCTCAACAACAATCGTTGATTCCGTTAAGCTCTCGACAATCGCTGGAACATTATTATTGGTGGAGTCTTGAGTGGGCTTTTGAATGACAGCCGCTGACGGCTCACTACTTACAGGTGGTATAAGTTGCTGTGGTTTATTTTCAATAGCTTGCTCAGTTGTAATGGCGGTTGATAGCACTTGCTCATCAATTTGACGATTAGCATTTTCCCACCACTGGGTCATATCGGTTTTGTACACAAGACCAATAATCAACAGCATAATTATCAATAATAATGTGAGCAGCTGTAAGCGCCAAGACACCTTATCTTTAACGACAATATCAGCAACCTGCTCGCTTGGCTGCCAGGCTAACAACAGACTCGGGTTACCTTGAGCTTCAACTAAAAAGGTTTGAAAGACAGGATCTTCATCATAAGGTAAGCTCGTAAAATACCATCCCATAAGCTGCTTACTTTCAACTATATTTAATGGCTCTAAATGTATATTTACTGCATCTTTAAAGGGTAGTTTAGACTGCGATGCAATCATAATATAAAGTACATTAGGTGCATTTTTTGATAGTAGCTCAAGCTCCGCGATTAGCTCTTCAGATAGGTGTCTGCCGCCATCAATAACCCACAAACACGCCCCACATTGTTGCTGTTGCGCTAATTGATAATAGTTTTGCGATAAGCTTAGGTTGTGATCAATTAAAGGTGCATTAAAACTTTGCTCTAATAACTGAGTCATTAACTGCACATCAGTCATCTGTGCGCTTACTTGCACAAATGCTTTATTAAAATCGTTATATTTATCAGTAATGAAGGTTTCAAGCAAATAGCTTTTACCTAGACCAGAAGTACCCAATAAAACAATTAGGTTTTGACCATATTCAAATTGTAATGCGATTCTATCCACCAAAGCCGCACGGCTTGGTAAAATTTGTGACTGCATTTATTGCTCGATCAACGCTCTAACTTGATCATCAGATACATCATCAACTAATGCACACTGACCAAATTTGGTGGGTAAAATAAATCGGATAGTCCCTTTTTTATTCTTTTTATCTTTGCGCATATGCAGTAAAAATTGCTCACTAGTCATATCGCTAGGGATTTCGATTGGTAAATTATACGCTGCTATTAATGTGGTAATACGCTCTACATCTTGCTGTGTTAAGTCGTTACGAGTATGAGCAAGCTTGGCAGCAAGCACCATACCTGTTGCCACAGCTTCACCATGTAACCACACGCCGTAGCCCATTTGCGCTTCTATAGCATGGGCAAACGTGTGCCCTAAATTTAACAGCGCACGCAGGCCTTGCTCTTTCTCATCTTGTGCAACGATAAGCGCTTTAATTTCACAGCATCTAAAAATAATATGCTGTAAACAGGCTTCATCTAACTGTTGTAATTGAGCGATATTTCGCTCTAAAAAAGCAAACAACTCAGTGTCGTAAATTAGGCCATATTTAATAACTTCAGCCATGCCTGCAGCAAACTCTCGGGTAGGTAAAGTATGTAGAGAACGCGTATCTATAAACACAGCCTGGGGTTGATAAAAAGCCCCTATCATATTTTTACCTAACGGGTGATTTACTGCTGTTTTGCCACCAACTGAAGAATCGACTTGAGATAATAACGTGGTAGGAATTTGGATAAAAGGCACACCGCGCTGATAACAGGCAGCAACAAAACCAGTTAAGTCACCAACTACGCCACCACCTAATGCAATTAAGCAGGTGTCACGACCGCAATTATTTTCAAGTAAGAATGCTGATATTTTTTCAAACCAGGTAAGCGATTTATATTGCTCGCCATCTGGAATAATAAAATGAAGTGGGTTTAGCTGTGCTAATGAGTCAAGCAACTGCTGAAGATAGAGCGGTGCAATAGTGTCATTAGTAATGATGATAGGCCGACAATCACCAATATGATGGATTAGACGGCCTGTATCTTGAAGTGCAGATTGACCAATATAAATAGGATAACTTCGCTCGTCTAAATTAACAGTTAATTCAAGCATGCTGGGTTAGTCCTTTTTAATACTGGCTTTTAAAAATCCAATTTCTCGATTATTTGGTTAGCAACAACTTTCGCGCTCTGCTCATCAGTGCGTACAACAAAATCAGCTACTTCTTTATATAATGGTTCACGCTCTTCTGCTAAGCGCTCAAGTACATCACGAGGTGCTTCTTCTGTTTGCAGTAATGGGCGACGCTTGTCGCGTTGCGTACGTGCAACTTGCTTTTCAATCGGTGTCTCTAGGTATACAACAATACCGCGAGCCGAAAGCTTGTTTCGAACTTCTTTACTCATTACTGAGCCACCACCAGTAGCAAGAACAATACCTTGCATCTCGGTTAAGTCACCAATAACAGATTCTTCACGAAGTCTAAAGCCTTCTTCACCTTCAAGATCGAATACCCAGGCAATATCTGCGCCCGTGCGACGTTCGATTTCTTGATCAGAATCAACAAATTCAAGGTGTAATTGGTCAGCGATGTGACGACCAATCGTGCTTTTGCCAGCCCCCATGGGGCCAACTAGAAATATATTACGTTTCTCAGCCATATCTTTTAGTACAAACGAACTCTAAAATTTGAAATAAAACCCCGCCTAACGACCTGGCCCCAAAATTAAGAAAGGGATTATCTCAGTAATCGGTCGGGTATTTCAAGTCAATTAGGATAAAAAGCCATATAACGAGCAATTAAACTAAATAATTACCCATTGGTTAACAAAAAAGCACCTTATTATAGGCAAGTTTATCTTCTAGGGTTAAAATTTATGCAATTAAAGGTTACTACGTGTTACTTAGTAAGTGCTTTTGTATAGTAATTTCAAAAAAACTCAGTCACAAACAACATAAACGTAGTCTTAAAATGCATCCGCAGTACAGTACACAATATAAAATTATATACTGCCTAATTGTACATTTACAGGGAGTGTTCACACCAACATAACTAAATACCAATTCCATCTAGTTTGTCGTTCAGCCTAGATAGTTTGAGTAACCAAAGCCCTGAAGAGTCAATCTGTCTCAAGCAGCACTCAGGTTAGGTAATTAGTCTATTTGAATTTTAGGTGTGACAAAAATCAGCAGTTCGCGCTTTTCATTAAACTCGCTTGTGCTTTTAAATAGTCTTCCTACGTAAGGAAGGTCGCCCAATAAAGGTACTTTTTTGGTCGAATTAATAATTTGCTGTTGGAAAATACCACCCAACACTACCGTTTGTCCATTCTCAACGAGAACTTGAGTCTCAATTTGTTGCGTATCAATAGCAACAGCAGGACCAGTTCCTGTTTGAACAGTATCACCACGGGTATCTTGAGTAATTATTAAGTTTAAAATAACTTTGTTGTCTGGTGTGATGTGAGGTGTTACCTCTAGGCTCAACACTGCCTTTTTAAAGCTTACAGTTGTTGCGCCACTTGAAGCAGATTCAACATAGGGGATCTCAGTACCTTGCTCAATACGCGCTTTTTGCTGGTTAGCAGCGGTGATACGCGGACTAGCAATGATTTCACCCTTGTTTTCTTCTTCGAGCGCAGTTAATTCTAAATCAATTAACGTTCCATTAGCTAGTTTAGCTATATGCATACCAATACTTGCCGATGGATTTGCGACAGGTAAATTAACGTTGAGTCGATCTGAAAGGCTAGGAATATTTCCATTAGAAATCGTTTCAGCGCCTTCTAATGTACCAGAAACACCATCAGAGCCTTGTTGATCACTGAAGCCCCAACGAACGCCTAAGTCTTCGGTTACATTATCACGAACGGTTACCATACGCGCTTCAATAACCACTTGTTTGACCGGTATATCTAAGGTTTCGACCATGCGGCGAACACTTTCAATGCTTTTTGCTGTGTCTTTCATTAATAGCGTATTAGTACGTTGATCAACAGACACACTGCCTCTCGCTGTAATAATACTATTGGTATCTGTTTTTAATAAGTCGGCAAAATCTTCTGCTTTGGCGTAATTTAAACGGATGTATTCACTATATAGTGGCTCTAAATCTTCAACTTGTTGCTTCGCTTTTAACTCTTTTGCTTCACGGGCAGCAAGCTCTTCAGATGGCGCCACCATTAATATAGAACCATCCATACGTTTGTCTAAGCCTTTTATTCTTAGCACGACGTCTAACGCCTGATCCCAAGGGACCCCATCTAAGCGAAGGGTAATATTGCCAGTTACTGAGTCACTTGTTACCAAGTTAAAATCATTGTAGCCCGCAATAATCTGTAACACAGCGCGAACAGAGATATCCTGAAAATTAAGCGTCATAGGGCGGCCTAAGTATTCTTTGCCTCCATCTAAAAATCCATTTTGAGTCTCGTCTTTCTCAACCGTTAAGGTAAAAATATTTTCGATTTGCTGATACGTGTAAGCAAAAGCTTTATTAGGTTCAATTACAATGCGTGTCAGATTATCTTCCTTAAACGTTTCTATACTGCTCACTACAGTACCAAAGTCGAGTACGT
Organism: Pseudoalteromonas sp. S1610; assembly: GCF_005887465.1. GTDB lineage: Bacteria > Pseudomonadota > Gammaproteobacteria > Enterobacterales > Alteromonadaceae > Pseudoalteromonas > Pseudoalteromonas undina. The sequence continues at coordinate 76,603 of NZ_PNDI01000005.1, forward strand.
CTAATTCATACAATAAGTCATCTAAAATATCGGTATGATGAAACTCTGCAATGATTTTCCCGCCACTTTCATGAACCTCAATAGCAGCCTGTGTATCTTGCAGGTAAACAAGTACTTTTGCTTCACCTTTTTCACCGCGGCGAAAATCAATTGCTTGAATGCCATTAATATAATTAGAGGTATAAGCAGGTGTATCTTCACTTGTTGTTACCATTTGCTCTGTTAGGGGATTATCAGATATTCTTATTGAAACTAAATTGTTGTTTACCTCAGTTTCATATATTTTTAATCGCTCCAAATTAATGGTTACCTTTAAACCCGCGCTGGTCATCATGCTGCTGATGTTACTTATTCCTGCTTGGTTAATAGCAATATTTGCCAACCCTTCATCTAGTTCAACAGCATTAAATAATAACTCTATACGTGCCGGACTATTAAAAACTTGTACCTCAGGTTGTTGCTGTAACTCTTCATCAAATACTAGCTGTAATTCGGTTTCACCTTTAAGTAATGGATTATATCGAACATCATAGAGTAAAGGGGCTGCACTGACTGTTTTCGTAATTAGTAATAAAAATACAAATAGCAATGTCGTTAAAATACGGTGATGCGAACACTCAGCTTTGTGCATATAGGGAATACCATTTTTCTTATTAATTTGCGCCATTAGTTGCCGCCTCTAACATTTCTAATTTGGTCAAACGTTCTTTCCAACAACCTGACCCATCAGGGATTAATTCTACTAATTCAATATAGTCACTATTAACACTGCTTACTTTTCCATCATAGGTACCTAAATAGCTCCCTATGGATACTCGGTGTAAGGTGTTATCAGCAGCTGTAATGAGCGCCCATGTCTTGCCGTTCGATCCTATTGTGCCCTTCATTGATAAATTATCTAATGGGTACTTCTCCAGAGGTTGACGAACACGTTCTGGGTCTGGGTGAAGACAGTTTTTAACTTGTGTTAGCTTATTTTGTATAATTTCTGGTTCTGGTGCTACAAAAGGGCTACGTATATCTTTGGCGTTATATTCAAAGTGCTCAAATTTAACTAACTCAGGTATTTTTTCTACACGTGCAGTAGTGTTTGCCTTAACCTGATCAATAAATTCTTTTTGCTCAGATGTATCTTCATTACAGCCACTGAGCAACAATATTGCGACAGTTAAAAAGGGAAGTTGCTTCATCATCTTACTCCCTCTTCATAACGATAAGTTTTTGCTACTACACTAAATGTTAGCTGCTTTTCGCCAGATGATAAAATAGAAAAGTCGTGTAAACTTACTATTCTTGGCAATTGAGCCACTTTTCCTACAAATTCACCAAACTCATGATAAGTGCCTACCACTTCAATTTTAATGGGTAGTTCGGTATAGAACTCTTTTTCAACTTCTGGTAGCCAACCAATTTTTAAAAATGTTAAGCCGCTGGTTGTCCCCACATAGGAAAGGTCATCTAATAATCCTGGCGTCTCATTTGAGGTAGGTAGACGTTTTAATAGCTGAGAAAACTTATCTTCCATCTCAACCATTTGTTCACGATAGATATCGAGCTTACTGGCAACTGCATATTTAGTTCGATAAGTTGTGCGTAATTCTATCTCTTTGGCAACCGCGTTATGGTAGCTTTCTATCTCATCTGACACTAATAAGCTGTAGCTAAAAAACAATACGAGACAAGCAACAAAAGAGCAGCATATTGCTTTTACAATAACTGGCCACTCGCCTATATTATCAAGCTCTATTTCATTCCAATCTATTTCTGAAAACGACTTAAAATCAAGGTTCATTACGTACCTCACCTATTCTGCCAAATGGTTTTACGTAGAACTCCATATTAAAATCGCTGAGTAAACGAGAAGACTGCTCACCTGCAACAATACCTTGCATTGTCGGGCGCTCTAATAAATAAGAACTTTGTACCTGTCGAAGCATAGTGGATAAACGATTATTAGACTCACTTTTACCTAATACATGAATTTGACTACCTTTACGCTCAAGCTTGGTTAAGTAAACCCCGGCAGGCACTATTTTTGCCACTTCATCCATTATTTGCGTGCCTAAATTTCGGCTGCTTTGTAGTTCTTCAATTAAACGCATACGTTGTTGTAGGTTTTCTTTTTTTTTGTCTAAATCACGTATATCGCGAATTTTTTGATCAAGCATTGTAATTTCTGAGCTGAGGTAGTTATTTTTTAGCATTTGTCCTTCTTTTAGACCGCTATAGAATGTACTCAGCGCATACATAGTTACAAAGCAAGCTATAACCACGGCCATCAGCAATGTAATAAATTTCTTTTTAGACTGCTCACGCTGTAATTCACGCCAAGGTAGTAAATTTATATGTGGCATGATGAAAAACTCCTCAACGCCAGGCCGGTCGCAATTGCAAACTGAGTGCGGTGGCGCTGTATTATATTACGATCTACTCTAGGTGATATTTCCATTTTATCAAATGGTTCAACAACAACCGTATGTATCCCTAATTCTTCAATTAATAACCTATCAATACCTTTAATCATGGCAGAACCGCCAGTCAGTACGATATAGTCCAACTGCTCTTTACCCGTTGTGGTTAAAAACATTTGTACAGCACGACGAACTTGCTGCAATAGCGAGGTTTGAAAAGGCGCTAACACTTCAAATGTATAATTAGGAGGTAAATCACCCGTTGTTTTACCAATTTCAGCCTCATCAAAGCCTTTATTGTAGTAAGCAACAATACTATTTGTGTATTGGTCACCACCAAATACTTGGTCGCGGGTATAAATTGTTTCACCAGATTGCACTACACTGACTAAGGTAAGCACTGCACCTATATCAACTACCGCAACGGTCTTATCAAACGCATCAGATGGGAGCTGTTGATAGTAAACATCCATAGCCCGACTTAATGCATAACTTTCAACATCCACAACTTTTGCAGTTAAGTTAGCAGCACTAAGTGCGCCTACTCTCGCTTCCACACTTTCCGTTCTCGCTGCAGAAAGTAGAACATTAATTTTGCTCGGATCGGCACTGTTAGTAGAGAGTTTTTCAAAATCTAAACTGACTTCATCTAATGGATAAGGAATCAAACTATCGGCTTCAATCTCAATCTGTGACTCTAATTCAGCGTCGCTTAAGGAAACATCCATGAAAATGACTTTGGTAATCACTGTTTGCCCTGAGACAGCAACAGCAGCAGACTTTAATGACTTTGGTAGTTTTCGTTTTAACTTGGTTATCACATTGCCAATTGCTTCAATATCTTGAATGTTACGCTCGCTCATAGCGCCTTTTGGCATAGGTTCAATTGCAAGTGCCTCTAGTCGAAGCCCAGTTTCTGTTTCACTTAAAAGCACGGCCTTGATAGAGTGCGATCCTATATCAATACCCACCATCATAGGCGATGGTTTTTTTATCAATTGACTTAGCATGTTTGAAACTTTGCCTTTGTTTTAATAATAAACAAGTTATAATTTATATCTTAAAAAATATTATTCAATTTTTAATCAATATATACTAGCAGTCTCAACCTGTAATTGGGAGTCCGTTTAGGGAATTATCAGTGATTTTATTAAAAAGAACTTTACAATTTTTGATCATTTGTGCATTACTTGCACTAATTACATTGCTTAGCCTTTATTACTACGTTAAATCCGATATTCCAAGCGTACAGGTTTTAAAAAACGTTCAATTACAAACGCCTATGCAAGTATTCACCAAAGATGGGCTCTTAATCAACCAATTTGGTGAAAAAAGACGTATCCCTGTAACTATAGACCAAATTCCTGAGCCTTTATTACAAGCTTTTTTAGCAACAGAAGATAACCGTTTTTATGACCATATCGGTATCGATCCAATTGGTATTGTACGCTCAGCACTGGTACTTATTTCTACCGGTGAAAAAAAGCAAGGTGCTAGTACAATCACGATGCAGTTAGCTCGTAACTTCTTTTTAACGCGAGAAAAAGCCTACATTCGTAAGGTAAAAGAAATATTTATTGCCATCCATATCGAAAATTTACTTTCAAAAGATGAAATCTTTGAACTTTATCTGAATAAAATAGAGCTAGGAAACCGAGCCTTTGGTATTGGTGCAGCTGCTCAGGTTTATTATGGTAAAGAGCTAAAAGAGCTTACTCTTGCACAAATGGCAATGATTGCCGGTTTACCCAAAGCGCCTTCAGCACTTAACCCTATTCGTAATCCAAAGCGAGCCAAGGCCAGAAGAAATGTAGTGTTAGGGCGAATGCTAGATGAAAAATATATTTCTAGAGCGCAGTATAACGAAGCTACGAGCCAGCCAATTACCGCCTATTTCCATGGGGCTGAAATTGACTTATATGCGCCATATATTTCAGAAATGGTACGTGCTGAAATGGTATCGCGCTACGGTATAGATAAAGCCTATAACTCTGGATTTAAAGTGTATACTTCTGTTGAGTCAAATATTCAACAGGCGGCACAAACGGCTTTGGTTAACAATTTACATGCCTATGATATGCGCCATGGATTTAGAGGTCCTGAAGCCATTTTATGGGATCCACAAACAGAGCCCACACCTTCTGATTCTAAGTTATTAAACATTTTAAAAGAGGCCAATGAACTAGGCCCTCTAAAAGCCGCTGCAGTTTTAAATGTATCCGACAAAAGCGCGGAAGTAATACTTAAAAGCGGCGAACGCACAACATTGACTTGGGATAATCTAAAGTGGGCACGTAAGTTTATCACCCGTTATCGCCAAAGCTTTGCTCCTGAAGCAGCAAGCGATATATTAACGCCTGGCATGCAAATATGGCTGCGTAAAAATGATGACAACAGCTATATTTTGAGTCAAATCCCTGAAGCTGCAAGCGCCATTGTGTCTTTAGACCCACAAGACGGGCGTATAAAAGCCATTGTAGGCGGTTACAGCTTTGAACAAAGCCAATATAACCGTGCAGTGCAAGCTAAACGCCAAGTTGGCTCTAATATTAAGCCATTTATATACTCTGCTGCACTTGAAAAAGGCTACACCTTAGCGTCAATTTTAAATGATGCTCCTATAAATCAATGGGATAAAAGCCAAGGTGTCGCATGGCGACCTAAAAATAGCCCTGCCATTTATAATGGCCCTATTCGCATTCGCCGTGCTTTAGCACAATCAAAAAATGTGATTTCGGTACGTTTATTACGTGGTGTTGGCTTGCAACGTACAGCCGATCATTTACTTAAATTTGGCTTTGCAAATGAAGATATAAATCGCAGTGAATCACTGGCTTTAGGTAGCGCATCTATCACTCCAATAGAGTTAGCTCGTGGCATGAGTACTTTTGCCAATGGCGGCCACTTAATCGAACCTTACTTTATTTCAGAAATTCAAGATGCCATGGGCAACACCTTATTTAAAACTAACCCGACTGTAATTTGTGATAATGAAACGACAACGCCTAGCTCGCTAATGCTAAGTGAGCAAGTAGCACCAAATTGCGCGCCGCAGATTATATCTAAACAAAATGCATTTTTAATTGCCAGTGCTATGAACAGCGCAATTTGGGGGGGTGGTAGCTGGTCTCATAAAACAGGTTGGAGTGGCACAGGATGGCGTGCACAAGCGCTAAAACGTCGCGATCTGTCAGGTAAAACAGGCACCACGAATGACTCTGTAGATACTTGGTTTAGCGGCTTTAATCGCGATGTGATGACCTCTGTTTGGGTTGGCTTTGATAACCCTGGTAATACGTTGGGACGCTCAACCTATAACAATAACTTAGGAAGTGGGCAAATATCAGGCGCAGAATCAGGTGCTAAAACAGCTCAGCCTGCATGGGTGGATTTTATGAGAGTTGCACTGGATGGTAAACCTGCGGCACCTATCGAACCGCCTGAAGGGTTGGTTTCTATTCGTATTGACTTAGAAACGGGGCTGTTAAGTCATAAAAACGATTACACCAGCCGTTTTGAATACTTTGAAAAGGGCACTGCTCCCACCAAGTATGTGTTATCACAACCAAATGATATATTTGAAGAAAACACTAAAACTGAAGAAGAGCTATTTTAAATATAGCGAACATTAAAAAGGCCGCTAATTTGCGGCCTTTTTGATGGTCTAACTAATATTTTGTACCAACCAGTATAAGTCAGAGTGCACGCCCGCTGCGGTCACTTCTTTACCCGCACCAGGGCCTTGTATCACTAATGCGTTTTGGTTATACCACTGAGTATTAATCACAAAAATATTATCGCCAGGTGTTAAATTAGCAACCGCTTCGCTTTTTGGTACATAGGCAATTCCTACCTTAGCGTTTAGCTTGCTGTTTTTAAACTCTAGCAATCCGGTATAACACAGTGCAGCATTTTGTTGCAAAGCCGCTTCGAAGTGCTGCTTGATAAACGTATCTAAACTAGCCTTGTTATCAACAAAGTCATTCCAACTGCCCGCACTTAGCTCATCGGGCATCAATGCCGATAAAGAAATGTCACCAAGTTCCAATTCAATACCTAATTCACGCGCCAAAATAAGCAACTTGCGTTGCATATCTCGGCCAGATAAATCTTCTCGCGGATCAGGTTCGGTGAACCCCAAAGCTTGTGCTTCAAGCACTAAATCTGAAAATGCCTTGCTGCCATCATACATACTGCATAACCATGACAGCGTGCCAGAAAACACGCCTTCTATACGCGTTATTTTATCGCCACTGTTTTGCAAATCGGCCAGTGCAAAGTTAATCGGTAATCCGGCTCCCACACTGGCATTATAACGCCAATGTAAGCCGCGCTGTGCCAAATCTTCACGTAATGCTTGATACCAGCTCAGCGGAGCTGTGCCTGCGTATTTATTAGCACTAATTAAGTGACAATTTAATTCCACAAATTTGCTATAAAGCTGGCTAAAATATTCACTGGCGGTAATATCAATCACTACCTTATGTTCATACTCAAGCGTATCAATGTATGACAACAAATCAGCTTGCTGATAGGGGCTTGCATGGTTTTCCCATTGCTGTTGCCAGCTCTCACAATCTAACCCATTGGCATTAACCAGCATCTGCTCTGAGCGCAGTAATGCTACTAACTTAACGTTAAAACCTGATGATAAACGGGCTAGTTGTGCTGGTAGTTGGCGCATAAATTCGGTACCCACATTACCAAGCCCTGCAATAATTAAAGCTATTTCTTGCGCTTTATTGATCAATTTATCATGCAGTAAGCTCAGCACATCACTCTCAAGTACCTGATCGGTTAATAATAACGTATAACCGTCACCAAAATGAGTAAACCTAGGATGGATTGATTGCGCTTGAAGTACAGCGGCACTTTGCTCACTGAGCATCGCTATATCTTGCTCTGATGCAATAATTGCAACCCCATTTAAGTTAGACTCACTAATGTTGGCGCGGCCAGCAAAATAATTAACCACCTGATATGTCGCCGACGCAGGGACTACCAAGTAAATTTCGCCCGCATGTTCAAAGTGATGCAAACTATGCTGAATAAGCTGACTAACATGCGCTACCTCGCCTTCACTCAAGTCATCAACAGTAAGTAAATCCACATTGTTAATCGTGGTTAAAAAGCGCTTTTGTTTACTCATTCCTAGTTTAACTATTTCGGTATGGCTGCCTTGAAGATCGTAGCTACTGCGAACAATTAACTCTATATCGGTCCCTTTTAATGGCGATAATGTTTTAGCATGTAGTACGGGGTTACCTAGTCTAGCCAATAAATTAGCTTGTTCGCGGCACACCCGCGCATACTTAATCGCATTAGCGACCTTACGCGGATCAGTACTAAAAACACCTTGAGTGTCAGTCCAAATAGACACTTTTTTAGCATTGCAATATCGTGCTAATAAAGTAGCACTGTAATCACTACCATTTCGCCCTAAGGTCACGGTTTCATGTTGTAAATTAGCCGCAATAAACCCTGTAACGACATTAATTTTGCTTGTATCTATGGCTTTTAAGCACTGCTGCTGATTATTAGCATGCTGTAGCTGCCCTGCGTCTAATATGAATAACTGCCTAGCGTCCAGAGCGCAAGCACTAATGTTAAGTTGCCCTAAGTAAGCGCTTAATAGCCTTGCAGACCATAATTCGCCATGAGCTAATAGCCACGCTTCAGTTAATATGTTTTGCTTAGCCTGCTGAGTAATAATGCTTAGCTCAGTGGCAAGTATATTGAGTGCTTCATGCTTAGCACCCGCTATAAGCAATTGTTCAATTAGCGAAGATTGATGATTACTTATTAATAAAATAATGTCAGCAATCGCTTGGGTATCTTGCTGTTGAAAGCTTTGCCACAATTTAACCAAGGTATCGGTGGTTTTACCCGCAGCAGATACCACCACACAATCCCCTGCTTGAGCATGAGTTAAAATAATATTTGCGACACTTTTAAAGCGATCCGCTGAGCTTAAACTCGAACCACCAAATTTATGAACCTGATTTACCATGTTAATACCAACTCGACTTCATGTTTTATATTTTCAAAATTGGTAGGCACTACCATAACGCCGGATGCGCCGCGTTTAGTTTCGCTGAGCCAAATGACTCACTGGCACCATTTTTTGCAGCTAAAGCATTATCTGCTTGCCCGGGGCGAACCAAATTAAATACCCTGTCTAAATCAGCAAGTAAGTCTTTTGCATCTTCAATACCCACCGAAATACGAATAAGCGTATCACCCACCCCAGCTTCTGCACGAGCAGTCGCCTCCATGCCTGCATGGGTCATGGTTGCGGGGTGACAGATCAAACTTTCAACTCCGCCTAATGATTCCGCCAAACTAAATTCATTTAAGCGCGTTAAAAACGCTGCAGCATCGTTTATATCGCCTTTGATATCAAAACTAACCATTGCACCAAAGCCAAACTGCTGCGCCTTAGCAAGCGCATGTTGTGGATGTGATTCAAGACCTGGATAGTAAACCTGAGCAACAAACGGGGAGTTTTCTAGATACTGTGCAATAGCGAGTGCGTTTTCTTGGTGTTGCCTCAAACGCACGTTTAACGTGCGCAAACCTCTGAGAGTTAAATAGCTATCAAATGGCGCTCCAGTAATGCCAATATTATTTGCCCACCATGCCAGTTCTTCACCAAGCTCAGCGGTTGCTGCAATAACCGCCCCCCCAACAACATCTGAATGACCATTGATATATTTAGTAGTTGAGTGAACCACAATATCAGCACCAAATTTAATCGGATTTTGCAAAGCCGGCGATAAAAATGTGTTATCGGCAGCAACCAGTGCACCGCACTGCTTAGCAATATCGGTAACTGCTTTAATATCAGTTAATCGTAAAATTGGATTACTCGGTGTTTCAATCCAGATCAGCTTAGGTTTAATAGCAAGAATTTGCGATAAGCTTTCGCTTTTAGTGAAATCGACCACTTCTAGCTTTAACAATCCGCGTTTTTCCAGTGAAGTAAATAAACGATAACTGCCCCCATAGCAATCGTGAGGGATCACTAATGTATCGTCACTATTTAATAATTGGGTTGTTAAGTGAACAGCCGCCATGCCCGTTGCGGTAATTATACCTTTAGCCCCGCCTTCAAGTTCAGTGAGCGCCTCAGCCAAAATGTCACGGTTAGGATTACCACTGCGGCCATAATCATATTGGCGCTTGGTATCAAAGTCAGCAAATGAGTAAGTGGTTGATAAATAAAGCGGTGGAACAACCGCACCATGCTGTTTATCGGCTTCTATTCCACTACGAACAGCAATTGTTGCCTTATTTTTTTCACTCATTTTCGTCACCTTCACTATTTTGGATGTTTAGACGTCTAAAAGGTAGCGCATGCAGTTTAAGATGTCAAAACATTTAAATGTCTAGATAGCTAAATAACTAGTATTTGACTATCTTTTTTAAACCGATAGAATTTCACGCATATTTACACGCTTTGATGCTGTGTGAGCAATTTATAATCTGAGGCAACGATACATCTTATGGCTAAATGGAATGGTGAATATATTCACCCATACGCAGAACACGGGAAAAAATCCGAACAAGTAAAAAAGATCACCGTTTCGATCCCGCTAAATGTATTAAAAGTATTAACCGACGAGCGTACCCGTCGTCAAATAAACAACTTACGCCATGCAACAAATAGTGAGCTTTTATGCGAAGCGTTCTTGCATGCGTTTACAGGGCAACCGCTACCTAATGATGATGATCTACGTAAAGACAACGCAGAAAAAGTACCTGAAGAGGTGAAGAAAATAATGCAAGAAATGGGACTAGAAGTGCCTATTTTAAATGAAGACTAAATTTCTTTATCTGTGTTATAAAAAAACCTCAGCAAATGCTGAGGTTTTTTTGCGTTAATTTACACTTAAAATTACGCCATGTAATTTTCTGGCATATCAATTTGTGCCACACCCGAATCAACTGCAGCTTGAGCAACGGCTTTGGCGATACGAGGCAGTAAGCGCGGATCCATAGGTTTTGGTATAATATATTTAGCACCAAACTCTAATTTATCGATACCTGCAGCAGTCAGTACTTCAGCCGGAACTGGCTCTTTAGCAATACTGCGAATTGCCTCTACAGCAGCTATTTTCATTTCATCGTTTATTTCACTTGCGCGTACATCTAGTGCGCCACGGAAAATAAATGGAAAACAAAGTACGTTGTTAACTTGGTTCGGATAATCAGAACGGCCAGTCGCCATAATAAGATCGTTGCGTGCAGCATGTGCTAATTGCGGATCAATTTCAGGATCGGGGTTTGAACATGCAAATACAACTGGGCGGTCAGCCATTAACTTCAAATCATCGGCGGCTAATAAATTAGGGCCTGATACACCAACAAACACATCGGCATCTTCAATTACGTCCTGTAAAGTACGTTTATCCGTGTTGTTTGCAAATAATTGCTTATATTCATTTAAGTCATCACGACGTGTATGAATAACGCCTTTACGGTCTAACATATAAATGTGTTCACGCAGTGCGCCACACTTAATTAAAAGCTCCATACAGGCAACAGCTGCAGCGCCGGCACCTAAACACACGATAATCGCATCTTCAATTGCTTTACCTTGTACTTCTAGCGCATTTAGCATACCCGCAGCTGTTACAATTGCCGTACCATGTTGATCATCATGAAACACAGGAATGCTGCAACGTTCTATAAGTGCTTTTTCTATCTCAAAACATTCTGGCGCTTTAATATCTTCTAGGTTGATACCACCAAACGTGTCTGCAATATTCGCAACCGTGTTGATAAAGTCTTCGGTTGTGCGGTGCTTAACTTCTATATCAATTGAGTCTAGGCCTGCAAAACGTTTAAATAATAATGCTTTGCCTTCCATTACTGGTTTTGAGGCCAGAGGGCCTAAATTACCTAAGCCTAAAATTGCGGTGCCGTTAGTAATAACCGCAACCATATTTCCTTTACCAGTATACTTATAGGCATTTGCTGGATCAGCGGCAATTTCACGAACAGGTTCTGCAACACCTGGGCTATATGCGAGCGCGAGGTCTTTAACCGTCTCAGCGGGCTTGGTCAGCTCAATACTGATTTTACCTGGAACGGGATGGGCATGGTAATGTAGTGCTTGTTCACGAAAATCTGACATAACGCGATTATATCCTGCAATTTAAGTTAAAGTGAGAGGTAGTTTTATTCTACGATACCTTTATTATTTTTAAATTCCAAGCAATATCAGGTCTATCCTGTTATATGCTAGAACTCTTAATTTTAAGTGATTTATCAGCAACTTCCCTAGATTATCCTGACATTTTTAAAATATAAATTCGTCATAAAAATGAAAATTACAGGTCGTTTTTACCCTTATTCAATATTTATGAAATACTCTTTTCAGTCTTAAATTAAAATAGTGAAATACCGAACTTTGTTTAACTTTAAATACAAATAACTTCACGTTAACTACATTTAAGTACCATATTTAAAGTGTAACAAATAAAAATATAGATAATATTGGCAATTTTGTCTGCAAATGTTTATGCATATTCGGAATAAGAACAGGAAATAGTTATGCAAAAATAATAAATACAAAACTGTTATAAAAATGGAGGGATAAGTGAATTTTAGGCACAAAAAAAGCACCCTAAGGTGCTTTTTTTACATAGAAACAAAAAATTATTTTTTGCTGCTAAGTGCACCGAAGCGCTTGTTGAAGCGATCAACACGGCCGCCAGTGTCTAAAATCTTTTGCTTACCAGTGTAAAACGGGTGACACGCAGAACATACGTCTAAGTGAATGTCTTTACACAAAGTAGAACGAGTTTCGAATTTGTTTCCGCATGAACAAGTTGCAGAAATTACTTCGTACTTAGGGTGAATACCTTCTTTCATAGGAACCTCTAGTTAAGGCCGCATCGCTCTCCAAACCCGAAGTCTGGCACCATACGTCGTTAAAACAAATTTATTGGTCGTGAATTTTATCCAACAACCCGCACGCACACAAGCTTTAATTATTCTTTTTACTAAAAAGTCGGCAAACACCTATTGATTACTGATTTGTCGGTAGGCTTTTAATACTATTTTTAGTACATTAGGCTATTAGGTTTCTTAGTTGAGTTGTTATGTGTTTTGTTGAAGTTGCAATAAAAGTCCCCTTACCTCGCACCTTTGATTATAAAGTGGATGAGCAATTAACACCGCTGACTCAATTGCAGCCTGGCATGCGCGTACTCGTCCCTTTTGGCAATCAACGAAAAGTAGCGGTTATCCTTAGTTTAAAAACCGATACAGAAGTTCCTGAAGGCAAAATCAAATCTATTATTGAAGTAATTGATAATTCGCCGGTGTTATCTGCGCAACATTTGGAGCTGCTGAAGTTTACTGCGCGTTATTATTGTTATCCACTAGGTGAAACTATTCATATTGCACTCCCCAATGCGCTGCGCCAAGGTGAATGCCCTGATAAAACCAGTATAAATATGCTGACGTTAACTGATAAAGGGGCGCTTTTACCATCTTTAAAAGCTAAAACACAGCTTAACTTGCTTAAGCAATTATCTGCATCGGGTAAGTCATCATTAACGGAACTAAAAGCACTCGGGTTTAATAAAAAGACTATTGATAGCCTGTTGGCAAAAGAGTTGATAGTGCAAACCATTGAACATGACAATCAATGGCAACATGCCTCTCCTACTGTGGGCACTAAGCCTCGCTTAAATAAAGAACAAGCGATTGCTTGCACAGCTATTAATCAAAGCACCGGTTTCAATAGCTTTTTACTTGAAGGTGTCACTGGTAGCGGTAAAACAGAAGTTTACCTACAGTGCCTTGAAGAGGTGTTAAAGCGTGGAGAGCAAGCGTTAGTACTTGTTCCTGAGATAGGTCTAACACCGCAAACAGTGAATCGTTTTAGGCGCCGTTTCCCTGACACGCCAATTATGCTATGGCATTCAGCGCTCACCGATAACGAGCGCCTGCAAACATGGCGGTTTTGTGAAAAAGGCAGTTGTGCCATCGTTATAGGTACTCGTTCGAGTATTTTTCTGCCCTTTTTAAAACTCGGGATGATTGTGGTTGATGAAGAACATGATGCTTCATTTAAACAACAAGATACTTTACGCTATCATGCACGCGATTTAGCAGCGTATCGAGCTTATCAGAATAACATTCCGCTTATTTTAGGTAGTGCGACTCCCGCATTAGAAACACTGCACAAAGCAATTAATAACAAATACCAGTTACTCACATTAAGTGAGCGAGCACAAACTGCCACCGATAATCAATTTAAGCTTCTCGACATGAAAGGTCAGCCTGATCAAGCAGGTATCGCCCATGCGAGCCTAGCGATAATGCGCCAGCACCTGAATAAAGGTAAGCAGGTAATGGTATTTTTAAACCGCCGTGGTTTTTCGCCTACTTTAATATGCCATGAGTGTGGTTGGTTAAGTGAATGTAATCGCTGCAGCACGAGTGCAACCTTTCATAAAGCCATCGGTCAGATGATTTGCCATCACTGTGGTGACCAATATCAAGTACCGCATCAATGCCCTGATTGTGGTAGCACGCAGATATTTCCTAACGGTAAAGGCACTGAACAAATAGAAGAATTTTTGAGTACTGAATTTAAAGACATCCCAATTAGCCGAATAGACCGCGACTCTACGAGGCGCAAAGGCAGCCTTGAAAAAGCATTGGATGAAATAAACCAAGGTGGCGCACGCATTTTAGTCGGTACGCAAATGCTGGCCAAAGGCCACCACTTTGCGGATGTAAGCTTAGTACTCATTTTAGATGTAGATAGTGGTTTATATTCGTGTGACTTTAGGGCAACAGAACACCTTGCTCAATTAGTGACTCAGGTTGCAGGCAGAGCGGGACGTTCTGGTGAGCCCGGTGAAGTATTATTACAAACACACTTCCCTGAGCACCCATTATTACAAGATTTAGTTAATAACGGCTATCAAGATTTTGCCCGCTTTGCGCTCACTGAGCGCAGTGACGCGCAACTGCCGCCCATCACCAGTATGGCGATAGTTCGTGCACAAGGACATAACATTAAGCAAGTCGTCGACTTTCTAACGGATTTGGTTCCTGTCAATGGGGTATCTGGTATACAATTGCTTGGACCAATCCCAGCACCTTTAGAAAAGATTGCGGGGATGTATCGTTTTCAATTACATATTCAAGCGCAAGATCGACGCATTTTACACCCGTATCTTGCACAAATGGTTGATTATCTCAGCACCAGCAAACTTGCTCAAAAAGTTCGCTGGAGTTTAGACGTAGACCCTACAGACATGATTTAGGTAAGGCCACACATAACACCATGGCACAGCACGATTATATTAATAAAAAACCAAAGAATAAAAAAAACACCAAACAAGAACCGGCTAAAAAACCTTTTCCGCTGTTATTAACTTTCATTGCACTAGTACTTGTGGGTGGTTTCGCATATGGACTCTGGTTTGTTAAAAATAATGCCGATCCTGATCTTGTTGAAAAACAGGCAAACCCAACAGCCGAAAAACAAGTAGAAATAGCTAAACCGCGACCACCTAAATTTATTAAAGAAATTAAAGAGCATGAAATTCAAGTTGAAGTGAAAGAACTTGAACAAAAAGGCCCTTATGTTATGCAGTGTGGTTCATTTAAAACGCATCAACAAGCTGAAACCTTAAAGGCTAAAATAGCCTTTGCTGGGCTAATTTCAGAGATCAAAAAAGCCACAGGTACCAATGGTGTTTGGTATAAGGTGCGTTTAGGGCCTTATGAAACCAAGCGCCAAGCAGAAAGTGATAAAAATAAACTAAAACGAATTAATATCGTTGGCTGCGGAATTTGGGGCTGGACTTGAATTTAAACCATTCACCCATATAACCTCTTCATAATCGTTTTTTACGCGCTGCCCCCTTGCAGCGCGATGATGAGGAATAACATGACTACAATCGTAAGTGTACGCCGTGATGACAAAGTTGTTATTGGTGGTGACGGCCAAGTCTCCCTTGGTAATACTGTAATGAAGGGCAATGCCCGAAAAGTTCGACGTCTTTATAATGGCAAAGTAATTGCTGGTTTTGCTGGCGGTACTGCTGATGCCTTCACCCTTTTCGAACGTTTTGAAAGCAAATTAGAAATGCACCAAGGTAATCTAACTAAAGCGGCCGTAGAAATGGCTAAAGATTGGCGTAGCGATCGCGCCCTACGTAAACTTGAAGCTCTATTAGCTGTCGCTGATGAAACTGCCTCACTGATCATCACTGGTAATGGTGACGTCGTTCAACCTGAAAACGACCTGATCGCAATTGGCAGTGGCGGAAACTTTGCGCAATCTGCTGCAACCGCCTTATTAGAAAATACCGACTTAAGTGCTCGTGAAATTGTAGAGAAAAGCCTAACAATTGCTGGCAACATCTGTGTATTTACGAATAACTTCCAAACTATCGAAGAATTGTAATAGGAACTCGCCATGTCTGATATGACCCCAAGAGAAATTGTTCATGAGCTAGACCAGCATATTATTGGTCAAGCAAAAGCAAAAAAAGCGGTTGCTATTGCCCTTCGTAATCGCTGGCGCCGTATGCAGTTAAACGAAGACTTACGCACAGAAGTAACGCCAAAGAATATTTTAATGATTGGCCCAACTGGTGTAGGTAAAACAGAAATTGCGCGTCGTTTAGCAAAACTTGCTAATGCCCCTTTTATCAAAGTTGAAGCTACTAAATTTACAGAGGTGGGTTATGTAGGTAAAGAAGTTGAAACTATCATCCGTGATTTAGTTGATGTTTCAATTAAAATGACTCGTGAGCAACAAACTAAAAAGTTTAAACACCGTGCAGAAGAAGCTGCAGAAGAGCGTATTTTAGATGTATTACTGCCTCCAGTGAAAGATCAATACGGTGAAGTTCAGCGCGATGATAACTCATCAACACGCCAATCGTTTCGTAAAAAATTACGTGAAGGCCAGTTAGATGACAAAGAAATTGATATTGACTTAGCGCAAGCCCAGCCGAATGTTGAAATTATGGCTCCTCCTGGCATGGAAGAAATGACCAACCAGCTACAGGGTATGTTTCAAAATATGGGTGGTGATAAACGCACTAAACGTAAGCTTAAAATTAAAGAAGCATTTAAACTACTTACCGAAGAAGAAGCAGGTAAGTTAGTCAACCCTGAAGAATTGAAAGAGCAAGCAATTTTTGCGGTAGAGCAAAATGGCATTGTGTTTATTGATGAAATAGACAAAATCTGTAAGCGTGGTGAAGCCTCAGGCCCAGATGTAAGCCGTGAAGGTGTACAACGTGATTTATTACCGCTTATTGAAGGCTCTACGGTTAATACTAAGCATGGCATGGTTAAAACTGACCACATGCTATTTATTGCCTCAGGTGCATTCCAAATGTCTAAGCCATCAGACATGATCCCTGAACTACAAGGCCGTTTACCTATTCGTGTTGAACTTGAAGCACTAACAGCTGATGACTTTAAGCGTATTTTAACTGAGCCACACGCATCACTTACTGAACAACAACGTGAGCTACTTAAAACAGAACAAGTTGCTATTGAGTTTAGCGACGATGCAATTGAGCGTATTGCTAAAGCCGCGTGGCAGGTTAATGAGAAAACTGAAAACATCGGTGCTCGCCGTCTGCATACTGTTATGGAAAGGTTAATGGAAGAAATTTCATATGATGCTTCAGAAAAAGCAGGTTCAAGTTTAGTTATTGACGCTGCCTATGTTGAAAAGCACCTAGGTGCACTGGTTGAAGATGAAGACTTAAGTCGCTTTATTCTTTAATTGCAAAGACATAAAACGTTATACTAAAGCCTCCAGCATGGAGGCTTTTTTGTAAGTGAGATGACAATGAAACAAGTAACTAAAGTGCACTATCATAGTGTGAGTAAAAATTTAGATGTGCTCTTTGATGATCATTCAGAGACAACCTTCAGTGCGGAGTTTTTACGGGTACACTCTCCCTCAGCCGAGGTTCAAGGCCATGGCTCTGAACCTATGAAGTTGGTACTTAATAAACAAGCTGTGGCTATTAAAACCATTACACCCGTAGGGCATTACGCATTACGTTTAGAGTTTGACGATGGTCATAATAGCGGGCTATTTAGCTGGCAATATTTTGCTAAGCTGCAGGCTGAGAAAGCGAGCTTGTGGGACACATATTTAGAACGTGTTAAACAGCATGAAAATAACAAAGACAGCGTACCAATAAAATTTGTACCTTAGCGCCAGTGGGGATGCTTCTGCTTAGTTAGTAAGAAAAAAGCGGCAATTAAGCCACTTTTTTCTATGGAAAGTTATACTTTATATTTTGAGATTGCTTGATGAAGCACCCTTGATTGCTCAGATACCTCTTCACTGGTTTGCGCATTAGTTTGTGAGTGAGCGGCAGCTCCTTCAGCAATATCTCGAATACGGACTACATTTTTATTAACCTCTGATGCTACCTGACTCTGTTCATCAATAGCAGTGGCTATATGTGTACTCATTTCCATAATCGTTTGCACATCAACAGTGATTGCTCCTAGCAATTCACCCGCTTTTGTTGCTTGTGTTGCACTCTCACCACCCTGAGTACGACACTGATGCATAATACTCACTACCTCTTGGGTACGCTGTTGTAAGGTGTTAATAATACCTTCAATTTCGCTAGTTGACTCTTGCGTGCGTTGTGCAAGTGAGCGCACCTCATCTGCAACAACCGCAAAACCACGACCTTGCTCACCCGCTCTTGCTGCTTCAATAGCCGCATTTAGAGCCAGTAAATTAGTTTGTTCTGCAATGGCACGAATTACATCAAGTACAGAGCCAATGGTTTCACCATCTTTTTCTAGCTGTGACACCACGCTAGAGGCCTTACCAAGCGAATCAGACAAAGCATTAATATGTTTAATGGTTGACTCTACTTCAACTTGACCTTGTTGAGCACTTACATTGGTTGATTCAGCTTTTTTAGCTGCAGCTTCTGTATTATGTGAAATATCTTGAATCGTTGCTTGCATTTCTGTGGCTGCCGTTGCCACCATGTCCGCTTCATGCAATTGCTCTTGCATGCCAGAACTAGTTGCTGAGGTTGTTTCAGATAAGTTACCCGTTGCTATATTAAGCGTTGTCAGAGCAGTATTTACTTCATAGATAAGATCTTTAAAGTCGCTAATCAAGCTATTAAAATCTATGGTCATCCTAGTGACTTCATCTTCTCCTTTGTGCTCTATGAATAAGCTTAAATCATTGTTTCGTCTTATCTTGTCAATAGTTTGATAAACTTTCTCAATAGGCTGAATTATTGAACGGCTAGTTAAATACACAAGGACCATAACAATAATACTGGCAGCTATAAATATGGCTATTGCTAATAATTGCGCCTGCTGAGCTGTCTCACTCACTTGCTTTTTAGTGGCCGTAGTAATGGCAGTAACCACATCATCACTTTTCTTAACACTAACTCTCATTTTCCCAAGAGCCCCCGAATCTAAATCAACCCCTAAGGCGACTTGTGCATCGACTAGTGCGGTAAATTTGCCTTGGTAATTAGTCATTAATGAGGTTAATTGATTGCGTATATTACTAGGTATTTCTGCGGTATTTATTTGTTGTTTTAACTCATCACCCAATTTATTAAATCGGTCTAAATATTTGGTATCTAAACGTAACATAAAGTCTTTTTCAGCACGGCGTAGCTGCAGCATAGTAGTAAGTAATTTATAATTATTTTGCTGGTTCAGCAGTGTTTCAATGTTGTGTACTGACTCACGCAATTCGCCATAGAGTGCATCTTTAGGGTGTAAACCTATCTTTCGCTGTAAATTAACAACAACTTGAAAGTCATCATAATACTGCTTTGCAAGCGCCTCAAATTGGTTAACCTGAGCAATGGCAATATCTAAATCGTTTGATAAAACAGATAGTTTCCCCAGTTTTAGCTGAAGCTGTTTATATTCATTGGTGAATAAATCTAAGCTATTTTCATCTTTATAAAATAAAAAATCTTTTTCATATTTACGCATCGAAAGCTCATGCACATCAAGCTCTTCGGCGTATTGAATTGTTTCATTTAATTTAAGCATTACACGTGCTTCATAAATGATAATGCATAGCATGACAATCATTGCTAAGCCAACAACTAGGGCATTTAGTTGCAAACGGCGTTTTATCGTCAGATTTTGTAAAAAATTCATTGTAAATACCTATATTAAATTTGCCAGCGCAGTATAACGTGATGCTTCATTTTATTTAAATCATTAAGTTTGAACAAAATAAAAGGGGTCGCCGGTAAAATTTAACCATTTACAAACTCCTTTTAAACAAATGGACAATATTAAACCATTGGCCTAACCACAGTATTACTCAATTTTACAACTCTTGCCACTGAAGAGGAAAAGTTCAGCTGCATCAAAGATGCAATACACCTGTTTGTAATCTTGTTGTGAATAAATGACAAGTTTATGAAAGAATTATTATTCTTATAGTTGATTTAGTTCTAATTATGGCTAAATTTACTGCGATTAAGTCGTTGTTATTGCCTATAAGGAGGGTATACTGAGTTACTAACTTATGTATCTTTTGAGGATAAAATAATGGATTACAGCACTTCTGATTTATGTGACCACTTTGCTGATGTGGTTGACGTGCTTGAACCTATGTTCATCAACTTTGGTGGTCGACACAGTTTTGGTGGCCGCATTAAAACGGTAAAATGTTTTGAAAACAATGAACTGATCCGCCAATTACTTTCTCAAGATGGTACTGATCAGATTTTACTTATTGATGGCGGCGGCTCAACTCGCAGAGCATTAATCGACATTGAGCTGGCTGAGCTGGCACTAGAAAACAATTGGCAAGGTATTATTGTATATGGTGCATTACGTCACGTTGATGAGCTTGAAGAACTTGATTTAGGGATCCAAGCTATTGCATCAATTCCTGTTGCAGCAGACAGTGAAGGCGCGGGCGAAAGCGGTATAGGGGTTAATTTTGCTGGCGTATCATTTTTTGATGATGACTTTGTTTATGCCGACAGTACAGGTATTGTACTTTCTGCTGAAGAATTAGAGCTAGAAATAATAGAACTTTAGTGTGACTGTTCAGCTTAAAATATATAACGAAAGCACGGTAAAGGAAATTTGCTCTGACCGTGCTGGAGAGCTAAAAGCATGGCAGTCGATGGCATTACTCGATGCCCGCGACAATATCCAACAAGCGCTTGCTGATGCCGTACAATTTGGTATGCGCTTTGTCTTACTCGGCATATGTGAAGACATTGGACCGAGAGCCAACCTAGGAAAAGGCGGTGCACAGTATGCTTGGCCTGCTTTTTTACAACGGTTTTTAAACCAACCTCACAATAATGCCATCGCTATGCAAAAAGTGTTACTGCTTGGCGAAGTTAACCTCGACGATTTAATGCAACAAGCCCAAACGCTTGATAATCATAATCCAAACGACTTAGCTCAATTGCGTAAGCTGTGCGCTGAAGTAGATGAGCGAGTTGAAGCAATTTTAGACATGGTTTTTAAAGCGGGCCTTGAACCTATTATTATTGGCGGCGGACACAATAACTGTTTGGGTATTATTCGCTCGCTTGCCAAACATAGCCACAGCGCAATTAACGCGATTAATTTAGATCCTCATGCCGACTTTCGTGAGTGTGAAGGTAGGCACAGTGGTAATGGGTTTAGCTACGCTTACCAAGAGCAGCTGCTCAAGAATTACCATGTTATTGGCTTACATGAGCTAAAAAACAATCAACCTATTTTTGATGCTATGCAGAGCGCTAACTTTAGCTACACAAGCTATCAAACAATTAATGTGAAGCGCGAAATAAACTTAACAGAAGCAACCACCCATGCACTCCAAAGGTTTGATAACGCACCGCTAGGGGTAGAAGTTGATTTAGATAGCTTAACCAATATGCCTGCAAGTGCCTTTAATTACTGTGGTTTTGATGTCAGCGATGGTGAGCATTATGTTTACTTAGCTGCAAATGATCCGCGCAGTGCTTATTTACACTTATGCGAAGCAGCACCTTCACAACACCCTCATTCTATAACTGCAGGTAAATTACAGTGTGGCCAAGTGATCAGTGCTTTAGTTAATACCTATTTACAAACAAAACTAAGCCTTTAAAACACACTTAAAGTTCTTGTGCTTCTAACCATTGCTTAAACCAACTCATTAATCCTAAACTGCTCAATGGGTGTCCAAAATAGTATCCCTGTGAAGCATAGGCTTTTAGACTTTTTACAAACTTTAGTTGATCGAGTGTTTCAACACCTTCAAAAATAACTTTCGTCTGTTGCTGGTTATGCATTTCAACCATGCCACCTACTAAACTACGTATATTATTTTGATTACTAAAGTCTGCAGTTAATGCTGGCGATACTTTAATATATTCCACCGCTAAACTAGGTAACTTAGAAAGTAATACAGGGTTATCACCTAAACCATCAACACACACTTTTAAACCTAAACTATTAAGCCTTGCAATCATGGCTCTGCCTTTATCATCTAAGCTAGTAAAAATATGTAGCGGACATTCTAAAATTAAATCACCAGGCCTGAGTTGATGCTCACCAATAACCCCATAAACAAAATCCACAAACTCTTCGTTGAGCATTTCCGGGCCAAATAAATTAACACTTAAAGGTACCGACATTCCTTCCATACGAAGTGCCATGGCAAGCTCTCCAGCACGTTCAATAACAAAGGTAGCGAGTGAGTAACCAAGCCCTGCAATTCTAATATCATTGATAAATCGACTCGCCGACAAAGTCCCTTGAGTTGGATGCTGCCAACGTAATAGCAATTCTAAAAATTCGATTTGGCCATCACTATTTCGAATCACAGGTTGAAAAAACAGTTCAAACTCATCAGCAAAACTGATATTCGCCAGCTCAGTCAATCGCGCTTGCTGCTCTAAGTGCTCAACCGTCATCTGCTGATGATAAGCCACTATTTGTTTATCAGGTCGGCTATCAAGTGCCAAGTAGGCATGACTAATTAACTCATCAAAGCTACTGCTTTGCTGCTCACAATGTACATAACTGGCTCTTACTTTTACTTCAATCGTACAATTAGCTACATTAAAGGGCTTTAAAGTCGCGCCAATAATTTGCTTTATAAGCTGTTGATGTAAATGATTATGGCTTTGTAAATCACAAATAAATGCAAAGTTTAACCCACCCAAATGCGCTAACTTAGCCTGCTCGTCAAGATAAAACACTTCATCACTATTTAATAAGTCTTTTATTCTATTTGCCGACTGAGACAAGAGTAAATCACCAAAATCTCGGCCAATGTGTTGATTAACCTGCGCAAAGCCCTCCAATCTTAAAACAATAAGTGCAGCTCTGAATGAATCTTCATTAATAAGCTCATTATATTTTTGACGTAACTGTTGTTTATCTGGGAAGCTAGTTAAAGGTGAATTTTCAACATACACCTCAGGGTCGGTTTGCGGCTTTAAGGGTGGAGCAATCTGTGGTGCATTATCCATTGAAAAGCTACTGCTACTGAGCAGTAAAATTGGAATAAGTAACCACGCTAAATGTAGCGTAAAAAAGAGGTAACCAATAAATAATAAAGCAAGTAACCCTGTTGCACAGGCACTAACAAGTAATGGGAGTTTTTGCTTTAGTAAATTCGCTTGATATAAATGAAAACCAAACCCCAGAGCCAATAACACAACAAACCAAGGAATGGCAGTACTAACCATAGCTAAACCAATCAGCCCGGTGCATAAAAGGATGAGTCTTATTACGTTACTTTTAACGGTTAACAATACAGCAACCATTGCCATTAAAAGCGCACCACTTAAAAATATAGCTAAATTACTGTAGCTCAATAACGTTCCATCCATAGCTGAGGTACTCACTGACATTAAATAAAACATGGGTTTAAGAGTTAAGTCTTATAATTAGCTAAGTTTACCCAATATCCATAAATTTAACAGTTTATTTACTCCAAACTGATAACTTAATTGTGCAGGATGCTCAATTTGCCAATGTGCTATATCAGCGCGAGCACCTACTTTTAATACGCCTCTATCAGTAAAACCAAGAGCCTGAGCTCCGTGTGCAGTGACTCCCATTAATGCTTGCTCTGGAGTAAAATTAAATAATGTACAAGCCATATTCATCATTAATTGCAAAGAACATAACGGTGATGTGCCGGGGTTAAAATCACTGGCAATTGCGATGGGAACCTTGTATTTATTTAACAGTTCAATCGGAGGGTATTTCGTTTCTTTTAAAAAATAAAAAGCACCGGGCAGTAATACCGCCACAGTACCTGAATTTGCCATAGCTTTAACACCGGCTTCATCAAGATATTCCAAATGATCGGCCGACAAACCATTGTATTGCGCCACCAGCGCAGCACCTTGTTGATTGGATAACTGCTCAGCATGACACTTAATTGCTAACCCCAGCTTTTTAGCCGCATCAAATACTCGCTGCGTTTGCGCATAACTAAAGCCAATATCCTCACAAAACACGTCAACCGCATCGACTAAATCATGTTCAACAAGTGTGTTGAGCATTTCATTACACACTAAACTTATATAATCATCACTGCGATTTTTAAACTCTAAAGGCAATGCATGCGCGCCTAAAAAGGTATTAATGACTTCAATAGGATGATGTTGATTTAAAAGCCTAGCGACTTCTAATATTTTTTTTTCATTTTCTATATCAAGCCCATACCCTGACTTAATTTCTACCGTAGTGACACCTTCAGCTAGCAGTGCATTTAAACGATCTTTTGCTGCTACAAATAATTGTTCGTGGTCAGCCTCTCGGGTTGCTTTAACTGTACTTGCAATCCCCCCCCCTTGCGCGGCAATTTGCTGATAACTTACCCCCTGTAAACGCTGCTCAAACTCCTGTGCACGAGAACCGGCAAACACTAAGTGAGTATGGCAATCCACTAAACCCGGGGTTAACCACTGTCCTTTGATACTTACTACCGGAGTGGCTAATACATCAAAGTCAGGCAACTCAGTTTGCTTACCTAACCATGCTATTTTGCCATTTTTAATTGCTAAAGCCGCATTTTCTATCGCTCCATAAGGCGCATCAATGTTGCTATCCATAGTGGCAATATTGGCATCGGTGAGTAATAAATCGATATCATTTAACTGTTCTGTGGATTCTGTAGCTTGCATAAGTCTCTCCGCGATAGTGTTCAAACGAGTTTAAAAACACACCTTGTATATACAAGATGATTATGCCATCTTACTAGGTATTGTTTATTTTTAATATACTAAAAATATTTATGCCAGCACCTAAGTTTACGCAAATAAAACAATTTATTGTGGACAGAATACGCAGTGGGCTTTGGCTTGAAAACCAACGTGTCCCTTCAGAAAATGAACTAGCAAAACAATTTACAGTAAGCAGAATGACCGCACGTCGGGCACTTAGCGAACTCACTGATGCGGGCATTTTAACCCGTAGCCAAGGCCTAGGAACGTTTGTAGCAAGCTTCAAGTCTCAGTCGTCATTACTTGAAATAAAAAACATCGCCAATGAAGTAAAAGAGCGAAACGGAAACTACAGCTGCACAGTCCAAGTATTAGAATCGATTAATGCCGTCGCGCCAATTGCAATTGCTTTAGGTGTAGAGGTAGATAGCGTGGTTTATCGCAGTGTCATTATTCATAATGAAAACGACAGTCCCTTGCAAGTTGAGGAGCGCTTTGTAAATCCGCCCCTTGCAAAAGATTATTTACAACAAGATTTTACCGCCCTTACCCCTCACGAATATCTCTCAACAGTTGCCCCTTTAACGCAAGCGAGGCATACGGTAGAGGCTATTACGCCAAACAGTGAAATGTGCCAATGGCTTAATTTATATAACGAAGAGCCCTGTTTACAAGTAATACGCCGTACTTGGTCGGTAAACGGAATTGTTAGTTTTGCACGACTTATATCGCCAGGCAGTAAGTATCGCTTGGGCGGACAATTAACATTTAAAAACAATAATAAAGCGCATAACACTTAAATTTAACAGGAGTGAATAATGGATCATCGACTGGACACACAACGCACAATTCGCGCACAGCATGGTAATCAAATATCTACTAAAAGCTGGCAAACCGAAGCAGCTAAACGCATGCTAATGAATAATTTAGACCCTGATGTTGCCGAGCACCCTCAAGCTTTGGTGGTGTATGGCGGAATTGGCCGTGCTGCCCGTGACTGGCCAAGCTACGACAAAATAATTGAGACGCTTGAGCGCCTTGACGATGACGAAACCCTATTAGTGCAATCAGGTAAACCGGTGGGGGTATTTAAAACTCATAGCAACGCACCGCGGGTATTAATTGCAAATTCTAACCTTGTTCCACACTGGGCTAACTGGGAACATTTTAACGAGTTAGATAAAAAAGGCTTGATGATGTACGGCCAAATGACCGCTGGCTCTTGGATTTATATCGGTTCTCAAGGGATTGTTCAAGGCACTTACGAAACCTTTGTAGCTATGGCAAAACAACATTTTTCAGGCGATGCCAAAGGTAAGTGGGTGTTAACAGGTGGCCTCGGAGGAATGGGCGGTGCACAACCATTAGCTGCAACCATGGCAGGCTTTAGTGCCTTAGTGGTGGAATGTGATGAAAGCCGTATCGATTTTCGAATAAAAACAGGGTACGTCGATGTAAAAGCCACAGATCTTGAGCATGCATTAAAATTAATAACCGATGCCTGTGTCAAAGGTGAAGCGCTTTCTGTGGGTTTACTTGGTAACGCGGCTGATGTTTTTAGTACCTTAGTAAAAAGTGGTATTACTCCCGATATAGTCACCGATCAAACCTCAGCCCATGATCCGCTTAACGGCTATCTACCACAAGGTTGGAGTATGGAGCATGCAGCAAAAATGCGAATCGATAATCCACAAGCAGTGGTGAAAGCGGCCAAACAGTCAATGGCAGTTCAAGTAACAGCGATGTTGGCACTACAAGATGCAGGCGCGGCAACGACTGATTACGGCAATAATATTCGTCAAATGGCGCTC
Source organism: Pseudoalteromonas sp. S1610 (assembly GCF_005887465.1). Lineage (GTDB taxonomy): Bacteria > Pseudomonadota > Gammaproteobacteria > Enterobacterales > Alteromonadaceae > Pseudoalteromonas > Pseudoalteromonas undina. The sequence continues at coordinate 103,024 of NZ_PNDI01000005.1, forward strand.
GAAGAAGGCGTAGCAAATGCATTTGATTTCCCTGGGTTTGTACCTGCTTATATTCGTCCATTATTTTGTGAAGGTATTGGCCCATTTAGATGGGTAGCACTCTCAGGCGATCCCGAAGATATTTACAAAACAGACGCAAAAGTAAAAGAACTAATTCCTGATGATAAGCATTTGCATAACTGGCTTGATATGGCGCGTGAGCGAATTCAATTTCAAGGATTACCTGCACGTATTTGTTGGGTTGGCTTAAAAGACCGAGCGCGCCTAGCGGTTGCCTTTAATGAAATGGTTAAAAACGGTGAGCTTAAAGCACCGGTAGTTATTGGCCGCGATCATCTTGACTCAGGCTCAGTAGCTAGTCCTAATCGTGAAACAGAGAGCATGCAAGATGGCTCCGATGCAGTCTCTGATTGGCCTTTATTAAATGCCCTGCTCAATACCGCAGGCGGTGCTACTTGGGTATCGCTTCATCATGGCGGTGGTGTAGGTATGGGCTTTAGCCAGCATTCAGGTGTGGTTATTGTTGCCGATGGTACCGATGAAGCAGAGCAACGCCTTGCAAGAGTGCTTTGGAATGATCCTGCTACCGGTGTGATGCGCCATGCCGATGCCGGTTATGACATTGCAAAAAATTGTGCACAACAACAAAACCTAGACCTACCTATGCTTAACAAGGATAAGTCATGATTTCATACACACTTACACCGGGTCAGCTTGAATTACATACCTTAAGAAAAATTAATCAATCGGCCGTAGATTTAACTTTGGCAACTGAAGCCGCTACACAAATAGCAGCCAGTGCCCAGACAGTTCAAGACGTAATAAACGAGCAGCGTACTGTATATGGTATTAATACCGGCTTTGGTTTATTAGCCAATACAAAAATAGCGAATGATGAGCTAGAACTATTACAACGCAGTATTGTGCTTTCACACGCTGCCGGCATTGGCGAGTTAATGGATAACAGCACGGTCAGATTAATGATCACCCTAAAAGTAAATTCTTTATCACGGGGTTATTCTGGTATTCGTCTAGCTGTCATTGAGTTTTTTATACAGCTACTTAAAAATGAAGTATACCCATGCGTGCCTAAAAAAGGCTCAGTGGGCGCATCGGGCGATTTAGCCCCCCTTGCTCATATGTGCCTGCCTTTATTAGGTGAAGGGAAAATGCGCTATCAAGGAGAGCTAATAAGCGCAGAACAGGGGTTAAAAATTGCAGGGCTTGAGCCACTGATATTAGCTGCGAAAGAAGGCTTAGCACTACTAAATGGCACACAGGCCTCTACTGCATTCGCACTGCAGGGCTTATTTAGAGCAGAAGATTTGTACGCACAAAGCTGTGTTATTGGCTCTATAAGTATTGAGGCCGCCATGGGCAGTCGCGCACCATTTGATGCTCGTATTCATGAGGTTCGTGGTCAAAAAGGGCAAATTGATACCGCGCACGTATTTAGAGAGCTATTAAGCACCCACTCACAAATTAGTGACTCACATATTAATTGTGAAAAAGTACAAGACCCATATTGCCTACGTTGCCAACCTCAAGTACTTGGTGCATGTTTAACCCAAATACGTCAAGCCGCCGAGGTACTACTGTGTGAATCAAACGGGGTAACCGATAACCCACTCGTTTTTGCCGATGTGGGAGATATTATTTCAGGCGGAAACTTTCATGCTGAGCCCGTTGCTATGGCCGCTGATAACCTTGCGATTGCCATTGCCGAAATTGGCGCCTTAGCTGAGCGACGTATTGCCCTACTGATTGACTCTAATTTATCAAAATTGCCGCCATTTTTAGTTGAAAACGGTGGGGTAAATTCAGGGTTTATGATTGCTCAAGTAACCGCAGCTGCGCTCGCCTCTGAGAACAAGTCACTAGCACACCCAGCTTCGGTAGACAGCTTACCGACCTCAGCTAATCAAGAAGACCATGTCTCTATGGCAACTTTTGCTGCTAGGCGCTTAGTTGATATGGCTAATAATACGCAAGGCGTGTTAGCCGTTGAGTGGCTGAGTGCTTCTCAAGGGCTAGAGTTTAGAAAGCCGCTACATGCGTGTGAACAGGTGGAGCATGCTAAGGCGCTGCTACGCCAACATGTTAGCTATTACGACAAAGACCGCTACTTTGCCCCCGATATTGAAGCGGCCAACAGACTACTAAGTGAAGGTAAGTTGTGCGACTTTATAAAAAATTCGCCCTTACCTTCTTATTAAATACCATACTGATAACTAAAACCAAGCGCTTCTATCGCTGAGCCAATAACTTTGCGCTCAGCGACTTCATCACTACTAAAACTTGGCATTTGTGTGCCATACAGCTCACACTTTTGTGCATAATAATCTGCTTTGCTCGGGTGCGCAGGGTTAACTACATTATAAATGCTTTGCCCTTGTGACCAATTGTTAAGTACCGCATAAATGGCATTGATCACATCTTGTTGATGCACCATGTTCACCACTTGCTGACTAGAGGTGTTGAGTTCCTTACCCGCCACAAACCGACCCGGCTCTCTGTTTGGCCCCAACAACCCAGCTAAGCGCAGTACTTTACCTTGCTGTTCAAGAACTTGCTCTTCAGCATCATAGAGCTTTATTTGTCGTTCGTTAGTGCCAGATATATCGCTACTTTCACTATAAACTCCAGGCTCTTGATCATACACTCCAGTCGATGAGCACAATAAAAAACCTTTGCAATTAAGCTCAGTTGCCAGCTTTAACCCCTGTTCCAGCACTTGCGAATAATTGCTTTCGCTGTCACGACTGCGCGGCGGTATAGCACATACCCAATACGCATTTTGTAAATCTACTTGATGCTGCAGCTCGCCGTTTTGTAAAACAAACTGACGCTCAAAATCAAATTGATGAGTGTCACTACGATGAGTTCCTTGCACTTGCCAACCTTGTTTTTGTGCATCAATACATAAGGCTTGGCCAAGCCAGCCAGCGCCAAGGACTACTAAGTTATCTTTGTTGGTTTGCACTTTATTTTCCCTTTTATTAAAACTCAATCAACGCGTTTTATAGCAACAAAAAATATGATGAACTCTATACTACTAAAAATAATATTAGCAAACGCTGATTGCATAAGATATTAACACACGCTTCATTTGCGATTAGTAGCTTATTTAATGATACCGCTACCATGTATATGCACCTGCCGATAAACCGTATGGCTTAAGTGACTTACGAAGAGTAATAAATAAAAAGATTGTGCAATTTAAGAGTTAAAAAGCGATGACCGCAAGCAAAGCATTTAAGGGTAAAATTTAGGCGTTTCACCCTTGTTTTTAATTTATTCAACACCATATCTTCAGAGTCTGTTTATCTGCAGTTTTAATCAAGTTTCGTTACATAACGCTATTTTTATGAGCGAGATCTCATTTTTCTGTTTTAAATGAAGATCTTTTTATAGAGGTAGTTTGATGTTTAGCAGAGTCTGGTATAGTAGCGCAGGTAATAAACAGTGCTTTTTAAGCAGCTTAATACAAAATTGCTAATTAATGTGTCCTAAAGGTTAATTCAAAGAATACATTAATTATCAATTGTAAAAAATGGGTTAGCCGATGCACGGCTAGCAAAAAAACACATTGTAACGGTTTTATCATGATATCTAATTTATTTACCAAGATTTTTGGTAGTCGCAATGACCGCACTATTAAAAACCTAAGAAAGACGGTCGCACTGATCAATGCACTTGAAACGCAACTAGAAGCGCTTTCAGATGAAGATTTAAAAGCTAAAACAGCTGAGTTTAGAGAACGTTACGATAACGGACAAAGCCTAAGCGATATTCTACCAGAAGCATTTGCTGTGGTACGTGAGGCGTCAAAGCGTGTAAACGGTATGCGTCACTTCGACGTGCAATTATTAGGTGGTATGGTTTTACAACAAGGCCGTATTGCAGAAATGCGTACTGGTGAAGGTAAAACCCTAACCGCGACACTTCCAGCATATTTAAATGGCTTAACAGGTAAAGGCGTTCATGTCATTACCGTAAATGACTACTTGGCTAAGCGTGATGCTGAAACCAACCGTCCACTATTTGAGTTTTTAGGCTTAACCGTTGGTTGTAATGTTCCGGGCATGATGCCACAACAGAAAAAACAAGCTTATGCAGCTGACATCACTTACGGTACCAATAACGAATTTGGTTTTGACTACCTACGTGACAACATGGCATTTAGCATTGATGAGCGCGTTCAACGCCCATTATTTTATGCCGTAGTGGATGAAGTGGATTCAATCCTAATTGATGAAGCGCGAACGCCGCTTATTATTTCAGGCCCAGCTGAAGACAGCTCAGAGCTTTACACTGAAATAAATACCATTGTTCCTTTACTTGAACTACAAGAAAAAGAAGATGAGGAAGGGATTGAAGGTGATGGCGATTTCACTATCGATGAAAAATCTAAGCAAGTTCACCTAACTGAGCGTGGGCAAATAAAAGTTGAAGAGCTACTTACAGAGCGCGGCTTAATTGAAGAAGGTGATTCACTGTACTCAGCAGCGAGCATCACGCTACTCAGTCACGTTTATGCAGCTCTTCGTGCGCACAAGCTTTACCAAAAAGATGTTGACTACGTTATTAAAGAAAACGAAGTTATCATTATTGATGAGCACACAGGTCGCTCTATGGAAGGACGCCGTTGGTCAGAAGGTTTACACCAAGCTGTAGAAGCAAAAGAAGGTGTGAAAATTCAAAACGAGAACCAAACGTTAGCTTCTATTACGTTCCAAAATTACTTCCGCTTGTACGAAACGCTAGCAGGTATGACAGGCACAGCTGATACAGAAGCGTTTGAGTTTCAGTCTATCTACGGTTTAGACACAGTTGTTATGCCAACCAATAAGCCAATGATCCGTGATGATCGCGCAGATTTGGTGTACCTAACGCAAGAAGAAAAGTACGAAGCCATTTTAGCAGACATTAAAGACTGTCAAGAACGTGGTCAGCCAGTACTTGTAGGTACTATCTCAATTGAAAGCTCTGAGTACTTGTCGCAGTTTTTACGCAAAGAAAAAATTAAGCACAACGTACTTAATGCTAAATTCCACGCACAAGAAGCAGACATTGTTTCTGATGCGGGCTTACCAGGCACAGTCACCATTGCCACCAACATGGCCGGTCGTGGTACCGATATTGTACTTGGTGGTAATTGGAATAGTGAAGTTGAAAAACTTGAAAACCCAACTGACGAACAAATTGCCGAAATTAAAGCCGCATGGAAGATTCGCCATGACGCAGTAATTGATGCCGGCGGTTTACACATTATTGGTACAGAGCGTCATGAATCACGTCGTATTGATAACCAATTACGTGGTCGTTCTGGCCGTCAAGGTGATGCCGGTTCAAGCCGTTTCTACCTATCGATGGATGATGCGTTAATGCGTATTTTTGCCGGTGAGCGCATGACCAACATGATGCGTAAACTAGGTATGCAACGTGGCGAAGCCATTGAACACCCATGGGTTAACCGCGCAATCGAAAACGCCCAGCGTAAAGTAGAAGCACGTAACTTTGATGTGCGTAAACAGCTACTTGAGTACGATGATGTAGCAAACGATCAACGTCGTGTTGTTTACTCTCAACGTAACGAATTGCTTGAAGAAGGTGATATTTCAGAAACGATTACCGCTATCCGTGGTGATGTGCTCGCGGGTGTAATTGATCAATACATTGCCCCACAAAGCTTAGCTGAAATGTGGGATGTCCCAGGGCTTGAAGAGCGCTTAAAGCAAGATTTCCTAATTGAGTTACCAATTACTCAGTGGTTAGCTGATGACAATAAACTGTACGAAGAAAAACTTCGTGAGCGTATTGAAGAAGCGGTTGAACAAGCTTACAAGCAAAAAGAAGAAATGGTCGGCGATTCTGTACTTCGTCAGTTTGAAAAAGCCATTATGCTTCAAAGTCTTGACCAACATTGGAAAGACCACCTTGCTGCAATGGATCACTTACGCCAAGGTATTCACTTACGTGGTTACGCACAAAAGAATCCTAAGCAAGAATACAAACGTGAGTCGTTTGAGTTATTCTCTGAAATGCTAGAAAACTTAAAAGTCGATGTGGTCGGTATTTTAAGTAAAGTGCAAGTTCGCGCTGAAGAAGATGTTGAAAAAGTAGAAGAGCAACACCGTAAAAGTGAAAATGCCCCTCGCGAATATCAACATGAAGAAGCAGAACACGTAGGTGGTGAAGCACCGCAAAGTGCTCAGGTTATGGCGCGTAGCGAGCCAAAAGTTGGCCGTAACGATCCATGTCCATGTGGTTCAGGTCAAAAATACAAACAATGTTGTGGTAAATTAAAATAACACCACTTTGTTACGTTAGATAAAAAGCGACGCTTGCGTCGCTTTTTTTATGCTATTTAAGGGAGAGGTAATGACTAAAGTAATCATCAATGTTGCTGTGGGTGTAATTAAAAAAAATAACAATTTGTTTATTTGTAAACGTGCAGATGAGCAACATCAAGGTGGGTTATGGGAGTTTCCTGGTGGCAAAGTTGAAGCCGGAGAAAGTGTGTTTCAAGCCCTAAAACGTGAACTGCTAGAAGAAGTAGGGCTGACTATTCATAGTTCAAGCGAACTTATCACTATAGAGCATGACTATGGCGATAAATGCGTACGACTTAATGTGCATGTGGTCAGTAACTTTAACGGTCAAGCTCATGGCGCAGAAGGGCAACCAAGCGAATGGGTGGGCATAGACGAGCTTGATAACTATGATTTTCCTGCTGCTAATGTTGAGATTATCAGCGCCATAAAAACGAAATATAGCTAGGGTCTGTTGATCATTCAAGGTTAAATTTGCAGCAGTCTGTTTGGTATTTAGGTAAGGCAGAGCCTATGTGGTGTGGTTATTCCCCATAAATAGGCGATAACGCAGCATCAATGCCAAAC